>DASXLG010000337.1 GCA_036496425.1 Terriglobia bacterium
AATATAGCTTCCATGGTTACGGGTATTTGGACGCCCGTAAAACCAAAAGGTTGTGGCCGCCAACGACGCTAATTCCGCAAATCAGTTAGCGGGCTCGGTGGAATTGGCGGCTGTCCCAATAATAAGCCTTTTCCCGACGACAAGGCGAGTTGTGGAAAGGTGGTTCCAGGTCTTGAGCTTATCGACGCTCGTGTTGAAGCGGGCCGCGATTTTGGCCAGAGTGTCCCCGGCCCGGATCGTGTAATACCTTGATGTACGGGTACTTGCGGACGTCGTCGTCGCTTTGGCCTGCTTGACGGGCTGCGGGGGTGTGCTTTCGCTCATCGGGATGATGAGCGTATGGCCGACTTTCAGAACCGGGGTCTTGCCGAGATCATTGGCCTGGACGAGCTGAGAGGTTGAGGTGCCGTATTTCCTGGCAATGATACTTAACGTGTCGCCCTTCCGGACCACGTGCTCCCGGAACAGGACCCGCTTCGCTTCCGGTAATGAGGAAATCTGTTCGTTGAATTTGTCGGCGTAGCCTTTTGGCAGGATCAACTGAAAATCCGGGTCATCCGGCGGCGTCGTCCAGCGCAGGACGTGCGTGTTCAAATTCCGCAGCTCTTCGACCGGCATGTCGAGGGCCTCGGCGATTACCCGAAGATCCGTGGCTTTGTCCACCGAAACCCGCTCGGTTTCGACGGGCTGCGCCGACACAACCATGAATCCGTATTTCTCCGGGTTCTTCCCGATGATCGTCAGCGCCAGAATGTTCGGAACGTAGTTGATAGTCTCTTTCGGCAGGGCTTTCTTTTCGGCCAGAGTCCAGAAGTTATCCGCCCCGGTCTTGTCGAGCGCGCGCTGGACACGCACCGGGCCGGCGTTGTACGCAGCCATGGCCAGATACCAGTCGCCGAACATCTGATACAGATCCTTCAAGTGGCGGGCCGCCGCACGGGTGGACTTCTCGGGATCCGACCGCTCGTCGATCCACCAGGTCTGCCGCAGCCCGTATTCCTTGCCGCGCGACGAGATGAATTGCCACATGCCTTTCGCCGCCGCCCGGGACACTGCCCTCGGCTCGAAGGCGCTCTCCGCCTGGCACAAGTAAATTAGGTCGAGCGGTACGCCTTCCTCTTTCAGGATGCGTTCGATCATCGGCTGATACTTGCCGATGCGCTCCAGGCCGAATTCCATCGCCCCATGCCCGCGGCCGTTCTGGTAGTAATCCAGGAATCCCAGGACCCGGTCGTTGATCTCGATTGGCAGGTCGTGCGAGATCTCTTTGACTTCGTCTTCAACTGTTTTCTTGAGTCTGGGATCGATCAGGGTGGGGAAGGTTTCGACATGCTCGAGGTTATCGATGGCGGCCGGCTGGTCCGATTGATCCGTAAATCCGTCGCCTTCGCGCAGGGCCGCCAGTTCCATCGCATTGACCTTGCCGACCAGGTCCATCAGCTCCTTCTGCAGCTTCGGCTCCTTCGGGTAGCTCGCCGCGGTGTCCAGGACCAGGTCGATCGCGCCGTTGAACTCGTCCTTAGCACGCTTCAGAAAACCTTGCTGATAAAGACCTTCGCCCTTCTCGAACCGGGTTTGCGCTTCCAGGATGGTCAGCTCGATCGGATCGTTGAAGTTGATTTCGGGAAGCTGCGAGGGAATCGCCGCCATCACCGGCTCCGGATGCGCTTCAATAATCCTGGGTGCGGCAGGCGGCGTTACTTTGACTACCTTCGGCGCAGGAACGCTACAGGCGGTCAGGCCGCAGATGACGCCGATGACACCGATTGTTTTCGCTACACCCAATAAATCACTCCCATAACACAAAAGCCACTAATCCGTAGATTTTTAAGGTCTCGTGACTTAGTGGCTTCCAAAAAGAAATGCCAGCTTACACGAGCAGCGCACGGGTGTCAAACTCACCCGCGGCCGGCCTTCCAAAGTCACCGATATCGCCCCGAGCCGGTCGGTTCGAAGTGCCGGCAAGGCGGACTCGTGCGGGTGGCCGAACGGGTTGTTCGCGCCCACCGATATGACCCGGACCGCGGCCCAGGGGCGGACCCGCACGCCCCGGCTGCCGTGGTGCGGAACCTTCAGAATGTCGACCCGATCGGGAACCTGGAGGCTCTTTTCGATGTCCCCGGTCAGCAATGCCGACGCCCCACCCTCTTTTAACAGCAGGACCACCGAATCGTTGTTCTGATCGTTCTTTTTCGGTCTCCAGGACGCCGGAGGATGGAGCACCGTGAAGGGGCCGACCTGCTGCCCCGCCGTCACCCACCGGATCGGAATCTGCTTTTTCTGAACCGCTTCGATCAACTCCCTATACCTCGGAATCATCGGATTGCGTCCCAGCCACATCTCGCTGACCTTGAAGTTCTCGATGACGCTGAACAACCCGTCCATGTGATCGTTGTGCGCGTGCGTCAGAACCACCGCATCCAGCCTCCGGATGCCGCGCGAGAACAGGTACGGCGACAGGACACTCTCTCCGACCGAGAATGTGCTTTCGTCCCGCAGGTCGAGAAAGCGTCCGGCTGCAACGCCTCCGCCATCCACCAGCATCCGGTATCCGGAAGGGAATTCGATCAGCGTCGCGTCGCCCTGCCCCACATCGAGAAACGTCAACGTCGTGACTTTGGGCGGCGCCGGCGGAAAATTCCCGAACATCATGGTGAGTTGCAGCGCGACGACTCCGGCGATTCCCGGCCAACATAAGCGCTTCCACCGCTTGTGGATAGCCAATACAAGAATAGCCGCCGCCAGCCCGTACAAGATCCAGACCCAGACAGGCGGCGACGGAACACGAACCGTCGCGTACGGAATCTGAAGTGCCAGATCGAGTGTCTTTAACAAAATATCGAGCAGGTTCGTCACCAACCATGCGGTCAGCGCTGCCGCCGGCCCAGGGAGGAAAGCCAGCAGCAGCGCCAGCGGAGTCACGATCGCGGTTATGATCCCCGCAGGGAGATTCATCAACGGCGAGATCGGCGACAGCCGATGAAATGACTCCACCATGAACACCGTGAAAACCATCTCGACCGAGAGCGAGACGATCAGCGCCTCGCCCGTCACCAGCAGAAAGCGGTAAGGGAGCGTCACCACCCAGGCCGGCACGCCATGCAGTTCGCACCAGACGCGCTTCGAGACACGCCAGTCGGACACTTCGATCGGCAGGTTGGAGTCTTTCGAAGCGTCGCTGAAATCCTTCAACCCGTCGCGCAGCCGTCCGAAGACCCAGCGTCCGGCCGGCATGCCGATTCCCATCACTGCGAGCACCGCGGCGAAGGTCATTTGAAAACTCGGATCGTCGAGCGAATTCGGATCGATCAATAAAAGGAAGAAGGCCGTCCCGGCGAGCGTGTTGAAAGCCGCGTAGCCGCGGTCGAGCAACTTGCCGGCGATTACAAACATTACGGCAATCGCTGCGCGATCCACCGGCGCTCCGCCTTCCGCCAGGGCGGCGTAGCTCAGCGCGCATGCCAGAACGAATAAGAGCCGCGTTCGTCTTTTCCATGGCAATAAACGGGCCAGCCACATGGCCGTGCCCGCGATCACAGCGAGATTGAAGCCCGACACCACAACCAGGTGATACAAACCACCCGCTTGAAACTGCCGCTCAATCTCCGGCGTCAGGCCGTATTTCCGGCCCAGCACCATTCCCAGAACCAGGCCCGCGATCTCCGGCCTCGATGCAAACGGCGCCGCCAACCTGGCTTGTATCCAAAGCTTGATCCGATCGGGCGCGTGCCATCCCCGGTCCAGAACCTTTATAAGGCGTGGGTTCCGGATCGTGCCGGTCCAGTAGATGCCTTGCCGCTCCAGATAGCGCCGATAGTCGAACACCCCCGGATCAAGGTACACGGCCGGACGGTGCAACTTCACCACGATCTCTACCCGGTCGCCGGAGCCGAGACCCAACGCGTCGAACAACGCGCGTTGCTCCGGGTCCTCGAGAAACTCCGTCAGACGTGCCCTACCATTTTGCAATTGCACATCCAAATAAACGCCCTCGCCGCGCCACTCCGGCGCGCGCGTCAGCGTACCCACGACCCTGGCCGCGGTGTCGCCCGGATCCGGGAGCGCTAAAGGTGGCTCGAGACAGGAATGGAAAATCGACCAGAGAACCGCAAACAGGAGGGGAATCGCCACTGCTTTCGCCTTTCGTCAGTGGCAAAGGGCGTCACTATTCTAGCCGCAGATGACGCGGATGACACGGATTTATCTGCGTGATCTGTGTCATCTGCGGTTAAGCTTCAAAAACCCCAATAAGCTCGATGTGATACGTGTTGGGAAACTGATCGACCATGGTCAGCTTCTTCAGCGTCCCGAACTTCGCCGCCTCCCGTGCAAAAGTCGCCGGATTACATGAAATGTAAACCACCCGCCTCGGTTTCATGGCGGCGATTTGGTCCGCCACTTTGAGCCCACATCCACTTCGCGGAGGGTCGAGGACTACCACATCCGGCTCCAGCGCCGCCCCGCGAAGGGTGGCATCGGCTTGCCCCTCGACGAACCGCACCGACCACGTCTTGTTCGCCGCCGCATTGTCCCGGGCCTGGCGCGCCGCCGCGCGATTCGATTCGATCGCAATGACCTCTTTCGCGGTCTGCGCCATCGGGATTGTGAAAAATCCAACGCCGGAATAGAGCTCGAGAACACGCCCTTCGGCGTATTGCGCCACCTCTTTGATGAAAGGCGCGAGCAGGAATCGATTCGCCTGGAAGAATGTGTCGGCCGTCACGCGATAGTGGAAGCCGTCCACTTCGATGGTCGCGCGTCTGGATCGCTCGATATTCCCTGAAGGCAGTACGAAACTCGCCACCACCTCAGGCGCGCTGAGCGCCTGAACTTCTGCCGCTTCGCCCGCATCGACGGTGGGGATGAACGCGTTCAGCTCCGGCACAAGCGATGCGCATTGTTGAATCGGACCATTGACGAATCCGAGCTTGCGGTCGAACACATGAAACGTTGCGCGAAGACGATAGTTGAGATCGGGACCGGTGATGCGATGGATCTCACCGTCCCAGTCGAGATGGCCGACGCGCTTCAACGTCTCGCGGATGATGGATTCTTTGTAATCGAGCTGTCTGGCATACCGGATGTGCTGCCAGTGACAACAGCCTTCGGTCTCGAAGTTGGGGCAGGTCGGGGTCTGCCGGTCGGGAGATGGCTCGAGCAGCCGGGTGATGCGTGCGCTGGAGTAGTCTTTCTTCTTCTCCGTGATTTCAACCTCGACCACGTCGCCGATCGCCGTGCGGGGAACGAACACGACCCCCTGATCGGTGCGGGCCAGGCCGTCACCGCCGTAGACAAGTTTTTCGATGGTTAGCTGCATAAGGAAAAAGGTGCGCGCTTCCCGCGCGGGCATTTCAACAAGGTCGCGCGCTGTTGCGCGTATCCTTATTACTAAACTGCTTGCCTGAAGGGCCTGCCTGAATTGAGCGATCAACATTCCCCGCCTTTCCAAGGCGGGGTGGCTGCGCGCACCAAAGATTCCCAGATCGCGCGCAGACGGGGCGGTTAGTAGATTCCATCAACAAACAAGGTGCGCTTCGCGGTTCTTTGCCAACCACTATTATTGCTTCGCCCTACCGGGCTCGCGCTTCGCGCCCGCCCTCGGCTTCTAACGATTTGATGCCTCGGGCACCCCTCCTTGAAAACGGAGGGGAATGGTCTGCCTCAAACTGCACCTTACAGAAGCTCCCGCAAAGCGGCTCCTTTTTCAGATTCCCCCTCAAATCAAATAAAACAAACTCAGCCTCGGCACGTTATACCTCTCCAGCAGCTTCCTCCTCCACATCTGCTGCTCCAGCATCATGAGCTGCGCGGCCGTCATCGTCGAGCGGAACGGATTCAACTCCCCATCCACCTCCCGCTTCACCTCCACCATCGTTTTATCATCCGCCGTGAACTTCAGTTTTGCGATCAGCTTCTCTTCCAGCGCGCTCAGTGTCTGTTCCGCCGCTCGCAGGTCTCTCACATCCACCGCGCGGATGCTCGCCGCGATCCCTTCGTCCAGCTTCCCAACCTCTTCCGCGAGCTTCACGACGTACCCCGTCACCTCCGACTCCTGAAAATCCGGCAGCCGCGGCGCTTCGCTTGTGAGTTCTTTCTGCTCGGTCAGCACCTCCTCCACGGCCTTGACGCAGTATGCCAGGTGTGTGATGTCCCGCTTCGCGCGGGAGAAGGCGCGATCAATCCCCTGAAGCACGGTCTCCAGCGGCACGCCCCGCTGGCTCCAGTTCTCAATGAGAACGAAATCCAGGGTGCTGATCAAAGTCCAGCTTTTGCGTTTGGATTGGTAGAAGCTTTCGATCTCGGTAAAGTAGTTGGAATAATTTTGCATTTAGAAATCGCAGAATTATTTGATCCAGCCTCCGCCGACCACAACCTCATCCCAATAGAACACGGCGCCCTGTCCCGGCGTGACGGCGCGCTGCGGCTCGTCGAATTCGACCATCACCTCTCCATCGACGCCCGACACCACCGCCGGCTTCGGCTCGAATCGATTCCGGATCTGGACCTCGCAGCGGAGCGGCTCCCGCAGCCCATCCACCGCGATCCAGTTCACATCGCGGACGGCGAACTTCCGCTTCACCGGGTCTTCTCCGATCACCACCCGATTCAGTTCCGGCTCAATCTTCACCACGTACTGGGGCTTGCCCGTCGCGACGAGTCCCTTTCTCTGCCCGACCGTGAACTTGTGAATCCCGCCGTGCTGGCCGACCACCTCGCCCCTCTCCGTGACGATCTCGCCTGCGGCCGGCGTCTGCTCTCCCGCGTATTCCGCGACGAAGTCCGCATATGACCGTCCCTCCACGAAGCAGATCTCCTGCGACTCGGCCTTCTCCGACGTCGCCAGCCCGGCGCGCCGTGCGATCTCGCGGACTTCCGGCTTTGTCAGCTCGCCTAGCGGGAAAACCGTCTTCGAAAGCTGTTCCTGCGTGAGCCCGAACAGAAAATAGGACTGGTCCTTCTTGCGGTCGCGTCCGCGAAGCAACAGCCATCGGCCCGTTGCGTTGTCGAACTTCACCCGCGCATAGTGTCCGGTCGCGACGCGATCGGCTCCGATGCCGGCGGCCTTCTCGACCAGGTGGTGAAACTTCACATAGTTGTTGCAAAGGATGCACGGGCTCGGCGTCTCGCCGCGCAGATACGTTGCGACGAACGGCGCCACGACGGTGGCCTCGAAATCCTTCTCGAGATTCAGAACGTAGTAGGGAATTCCCAGCTGCATCGCGACCCGCCGAGCGTCCCAGAGATCGTCGAGCGAGCAGCAGCGGCCGTTGTCGCGCCACAGCTGCATCGACAGGCCGACGATCTGTTCGCCGCGCTCTTTCAGCAGGACCGCGGTCGCCGAAGAATCGACGCCGCCGCTCATGGCTACTGCAATCATGGGTGCGCCCCTAGAATCCTTTCAAAACTTTCTGGATCGCGTCGGAGGCCAGCACGCTGCAATGGATCTTGGACCCGGGCAGGCCGCCGAGCGCGTCCGCGATCTGCTCCTTGGTGATGGCGCGGGCCGCGCCGAGATCCAGGCCGATGATCATTTCTGTCGCATACGAGCTGGTCGCGATGGCGGCGCTGCAGCCCTGTGCCTTGAATTTCGCGTCGGCGACGCGGGAATGAGTCTCGTCGAGCTTGACCCATAGCCTCATGACGTCGCCGCAGACAGGATTGGACACCTCGGCGACGGCATCGGCGTTGTGGAGCTCGCCCACACAGCGCGGGTTCTGGAAGTAATCGAGCAGCTTCTCGGAATAGGGCACAAGGTAGTGTAAGGGAAAAGGAGCGCGCACGGGAAGGGGTTGACAGCTGAGCATGGCGCTGCGCGGGCATTTCAATAAGGTGGCGCGCGGAGCGCGCATCGTTTTACTAAACTTCGTGCCGAAGAGTCCGGCCCTTAGCTGCCCGCCTAACTCAGCTGGAGAGCTAATAATTCGAGACGGGCCCATTCCCCGCCTTTCCAAGGCGGGGTGCTCGAGCGATCAAAAAACGTTAGAACGCGAGGGCGGGGCGGTTGGTAAAGAACCGCGAAGCGCTCCTTACTTTGAAGGAGCCGCTTCGCGGAGCTTTGAACGGACAGGCGGGGAGTTTGATGGAAATTCCTAACCGCCCCGTCTGCGCGCGAATCTGAGAAACTTTGATGCGCGCAGCCACCCCGCCTTGGAAAGGCGGGGAATGGCGCCGTCTCGCTTCCACCGCATCTCGCTCAATTCAGGCTGGGTCTTCAGGTAGGCGCGCACCTTATTGAGATGCTCGCGCAGCATCACGGTCCGGCCTCACACCGGCCCTACGCGCGCTCCTTCTTGTAATACGGCGACAGCTCCCTCAATCTCTCCACAATCCCCGGCAGCACTTCGACCACGTAATCCACATCCTCCTCCGCCGTCATGCCGCTCAGGCTCAACCTTAAACTCCCGTGCGCCTCATCCGGCGTCTTCCCGATGGCGGTCAGCACATGCGACGGTTCGAGACTTCCCGACGAGCACGCCGAGCCTGTCGACACCGCGACTCCTTTCAAATCCAGCGAGATCACCAGCCCTTCGCCTTCCGCGAAGTCCACCATGATGTTCGAGGTATTCGGAATCCTCTCCACGTCCTCCGCATTCACGTGGATCAGCTCGATTCTCGCCTTGAGCTCGCGCTCCAGCCGGTCTCGCATCCCTCGCACCCGGCCGGCGTCCGACGCCAGGCCGGCAGCGGCCAACTTCGCCGCCTCTCCAAACCCGACAATCCCGGCAACATTCTCCGTCCCCGACCTCCGATTCCGCTCGTGCCCGCCGCCCGTCAGCAGCGGCTTCAGCGTCGTCCCTTTCTTCACGAACAACGCGCCGACGCCCTTCGGTCCGTGGATTTTGTGGGCCGACATCGAATACAGGTCCACTCCCAGCTTCTTCACATCCACTGGAATCTTCCCCGTCGACTGCACGCCGTCCGAGTGAAACCACACATCCGCCTCCGCCGCGATCTTTCCGATCTCGGCGATCGGCTCCACCGTTCCAATCTCGTTATTCGCGTGCATGATCGTGATCAGCACCGTATCCGGCCGCAGCGCCTTCCGCACAGCGTCCGGATCGACGACGCCGTCGCGTGAAACCCCGAGCCAGGTGACCTCGAAGCCCTGCTTCTCCAAGTCCCGGCAGGTGTGCATTACGGCATGGTGCTCGATTTTCGACGTGATGATGTGCCCGCCCGTCTTCAGACCCGCAATCCCTCGGATCGCGAAGTTGTCCGCTTCGGTCCCTCCGCTGACGAACACGATCTCCGAGGTCTCCGCCCCGATCAGCTTCGCAACATGTTTCCGCGCGTCGTCCATCAGCGCTTTCGCGATCTGGCCGTACCAGTGGATCGACGACGCGTTTCCGAAACTCTCGGTGAACACGGGCATCATCGCGGCCGCCACCTCTGGCCGCATCGGTGTCGTTGCGTTACTATCTAAATAGACTCGTCGCATGTTTCTTCACGCTTAATAAATGATTATAACGCTCACAACCGACTTCGGCCTGTCCGATCCCTTCGTGGGAATCATGAAAGGCGTGATCCTCAGCATCGCGCCCGAGGCCCAGGTCGTGGATATCTGCCACGAAGTTCGCTCGTACGACATCATTGAAGGCGCGTTCCTGATCGACAGCACCTTTAAATATTTTCCGGAAGGCACCATCCACGTGGTTGTGGTCGATCCGGGTGTCGGGTCGGTTCGCCGGCCGATCGCCGCTCAGGCGCACGGGCACGTTTTCGTGGCGCCGGACAACGGCGTGCTTTCGGCGGTTTACGAACCGGCGAGCCAGGTCCATCACATCACGAACCGGAGCCTCTTCCTCGACTCCGTCAGCCAGACGTTCCATGGCCGCGACATCTTCTCGCCCGTCGCGGCGCATATGTCGAAGGGCATTCCGATCGATTCGGCCGGGCCGCGTATCCTCGATTTCCTGAAGAAGCCGCTCCCGAAACCCCGGCCAAAAGGCGACCGGCTCGTAGGAACCGTCCTCCGCATCGACAAGTTCGGAAACATCATCACGAACCTGCGCCTTAGGGATCTTGCCGCCGAGTTCACCATTCATGTGGCCGGCTTGCCGATTACCCGTCTTTATTCGAGTTTTTCGGATGCTGAGCCCGGCGAATTTTTCGCGATCGAAGGCAGTGCCGGCTTCATCGAGCTCGCCCTCGATCAGGGATCGGCTGCCGACAAGCTGAATGTCGGACGCGGCACTGAAATCGAGGTAGAAAGTGGTTTGCTAAATCACTAGAATCTATTCGCGTAATTTGCGTAATTTGCCGCAGAGGATCTCACACAAATGAAGGCTGGTCTAGAAGACATCATCGCAGGGGAATCCGGGATTTGCTACATCGATGGGATGAAGGGCATCCTCGCGTATCGCGGATATAACATTCACGAGCTTGCCACCAACTCGACATTCGAAGAGACCTGCCACCTGCTCTGGTTCGGCCGCCTTCCGAATGCCGCCGAGCTCGCCGACACAAGCAAAAAAATGGCCGCCAACCGCGCCATCCCGCCGCAGGTGATCGACGCGATGAAGGCCATGCCCAAAAAAGCGCTTCCGATGGAAGTGTTGCGCACGGCCACGTCGACGCTCTCGATGTACGACCCTGAAGCCGAAGACATGTCGCCCGAAGCCAATCTGCGCAAGGCCATCAAGCTTACGGCGCAGACCGCGACCATTGTCACCGCCTTCCACCGTATCCGCAGCGGTAACGACGTCGTGCCGCCCCGTTCCGACCTCAGCCACGCCGGCAACTTCGCCTACATGCTGAACGGCGCGCCGCCGAACGAAACGATCACGAAGGCCCTCGACATCGCGCTCATCCTTCACGCCGACCACGAATGGAACGCCTCGACCTTTGCCGCCCGCGTCACCGCCGCGACCCTGAGCGACATTTACTCGGCTGTCACGTCCGGTATCGGCGCGCTGAAAGGACCCCTCCACGGCGGTGCCAACGAAGCCGTTATGCGCATGCTGCTCGACATCAACGATCCGGCGCGCGTCGACGACTACGTTCGCAATCTCTTTGCGCAGAAGAAAAAGATCATGGGCTTCGGCCATCGCGTCTACCACACCGAAGATCCCCGCGCCACGCACCTCCGCCGCATGTCGAAGGAAGCCTGCGAGCGCGCCGGCCAGGCCAAGTGGTACCAGATGTCGGCGCGGATCGAAGAACTCGTGAAGGCGGAAAAGAAACTCAACCCGAACGTCGACTTCTATTCCGCCAGTACGTACTACGTCAGCGGAATGCCCATCGACCTGTTCACGCCGTTCTTTGCCGTGAGCCGCATGTCCGGCTGGACGGCCCATGTCCTCGAACAATATTCGAACAACCGGCTGATCCGGCCTCGAGCCGAGTACACGGGCCCGGCGCCGGATTTAAAATGGGCGCCACTCCACACCCGCTGATCAAAGACTGGGAAATCCAGATCGATACCTGGCCGCGCAAGATCATCGCGATCACGCTGGTCCTGGTCGCCTGCGGCACGCTCATCTACCGCACATGGTGGCTCTTCCTCGCTGCCTGGATCACCCGCAACAAGCCGCCCGATCCCGGCATCTACGAACTTGCCACCCGGTACGATCCGAAAAACGCCGATTACCACTTCATCCTCGCGCAGCTCTACAACTACTCGACCCAGAATCTGAATATCCAGCGCGCCGGAGAGGAGTACGAGAAAGCCGTCGAACTGAATCCGTATCGCGCCGAACACTGGAAGGAACTGTCCAAATTCTACGAGCAGCAGGGAAATCCGGACAAAGCCCGCAACGCAATGAAGATGGCCCTCGAGCGCGATCCGAATTACGCCCAGACGCACTGGGCCGCCGCCAACCTCTATATACGGTTGAATGACCTCAAGTCGGCGGATTACGAGCTGCGGAGGACCGCGGACCTGGATGTCACGTATCTCACGCAGGTCCTCGATCTGGTGTGGAGATTCTACGAGGACCCCGATCGCATTATGTCCACCGATGTCCCGAACTCCAAAGACGCGGACCTCACCGCCCTCAACTACTTCATCGGACAGAAAAGCGAACGCGGCGCGGCCATCGCCTGGACGAAGCTGAAGACGTTCGAGACGAAACCGCAGGAGAGGTTCAGCTACATCGATTATCTGGTCGGATTAGGAAAGCCGCATGAGGCTTGGGATGCGTTTTCCTATCCCGGGACGCCGCCGTCGTTGCTCTTTAATGAGTCGTTCGAGACCGATCCGCTCAACGGGGGATTCGATTGGAGATTCGCTACGAACGACCACGCCGAAGCGCGGAGGGATACGACCACCGCCAAAGACGGGCTGGCCTCGTGGCTCGTGACATTCGACGGAACGGAGAATGTCGATTACGCGGGGCTGGCACACTGGATTCCCGTGTCGAAGGGCAAGGAGTATCGCCTGTCGTTCTGGATGAAGACGGAAGCGATCTCCACCAATGAAGGGATGTTCGTCGAGGTCGACGGCCAGGCCTCGGAGAAACAGATCGGCACAACCTACTGGCAGCAGTTCACGATTCCATTTACGGCCAGCTCGGACCTGATGACCGTCAGGCTCAGACGGGTGCCCTCGAAGAAGTTCGATAACATGCTGAAGGGGAAGGTGTGGCTGGACGCGTTCGAGGTGAAGTAGGCGCGGGGGGAAGGAGCGCGCGCGGGGTGGGTGTGAGACCTGCACATGGTGCTGCGCGACCGTTTCAATAAGGTGGCGCGCTGTTGCGCGCATCCTTCTACTAAACGGCTTGCCCGAGATGACCGTCCTGAATTGAGCGAGTCCCATTCCCCGCCTTTCCAAGGCGGGGTGGCTGCGCCATCAATAAAATGGTCTCGTTCCTTAGCGGCGCAGACGGGGCGGTTAGTAAGTTCCATCAACAAATAAGGAGCGCTACGCGGTTCGTTACTAACCACCCCGCCCTCGCGTTTCTAACGATATTTGATCGCTCGGGCACCCCTCCTTGAAAACGGAGGGGAATGGGCCCGCCTCTCTTTTATAGCCGCCTCTTCAGGCGCTGTTCGGCTCTCACACCACCTCGAGCGCGCTCCTCATTCCAAATAGCTCTTAATCCTCTCCAGCACCCAGTCCAGATTCTCCTTCAACTCCACATTCTCAAATCGGATCACCTTCAAGCCTTGAGCCTCCAGAAACTTTGTCCTTCGCTCCTCATACACATCGACTGTGGGCGAAAAATGCGCATCGCCATCGAGCTCGATCACCAGCTTTTTCTCGGGACAATAAAAGTCGACAATGTAGCAATCTATGCTGATTTGCCGCCGGAACTTGCACCCCAGCAGTTGCCGTCGCTGAAGACACTTCCAGAGCACCGCTTCCGCCGCCGTCGACTCATTCCGCAGGCATTTCCGGAACTTCTTCTTTGATGGATGGTTCACTTTCACCGGACTCACAACCCTGCCCCGAGCAAGCCACGGACCAAATACCACTGCGCCTCCGTGCTATGCTTCCTCTGTGATCGACATCCACTCCCACATTCTCCCCGACATCGACGACGGCGCGCGTTCGCTTGAAGAGGCCGTCGAGATGGCGCGCATTGCAGTCGATGACGGCATCGAGTACATGGTCTCCACGCCCCACATGTACAACGGGCTCTCCGGCAATCCCGAGCCCTCCGAAATCCTCGAACGGGTTGCCGCCCTCAATGAAGCCATCAACGATCCAAAGGGGCTGAAGATCCTTCCCGGCAATGAAGTCCACGTCTCCCACGAAATCGCGGAGCAGGCGCGCAACAACCGCGTGACGAAGATCAACCAGCGGAATTACATGCTGGTCGAGTTTCCCCAGCTGACCGTCCCCATCGGCGCCGACGAGCTGTTCTATAAGCTGCTGCTGCAGGGCGTCCGGCCGATCCTGGTTCATCCGGAGCGCAACGGACAGATTCAGGCGAACCCCGCGATCGTGGCGCAGTACGTCGAGCGGGGAGTTTTCATTCAGGTAACGGCGATGTCGGTGACCGGCGAGTTCGGCCCGATCGCGCACGCGACGGCGGAGAAATTGCTGCGGCACAACTGCGTGCACTTCCTCGCGACGGATACGCATCGGACGAAGAGCCGTCCGCCGATCCTGAGCCGGGGGAGAGATGCGGCGGCGCTGTTGATCGGGGAGCAGAAGGCGGCGGCATTGGTCGAGGCGAACCCTCGGGCGGTGATCAACGGGGAAGCGCTGCATGTGGAGCCGGTGATCCCGTTCGGGAACGGGACGCGGGACAAGAAGAAGTCGTTCTTTTCGCGTTTTTTTTAAAAGGAGCGCGCACGGGGAGGGTGAGAGACCTGCACATGATGCTGCGCGGGCATCTCAAAAAGGTGGCGCGCTGCTGCGCGCATCCTTCTACTAAACTGGAGGCCTCAAGAGGCCGGCACAGGTGTGAGACGGCCCCATTCCCCGCCTTTCCAAGGCGGGGTGGCTGCGCCATTAACTAAATGGTCTCGTTCCTTAGCGGCGCAGACGGGGTGGTTAGTAACTTCCATCAACAAAATAAGGTGCGCTGCGCGGTTCGTTACTAACCACTATCATTGCTTCGCCCTATCGGGCTCGCGCTTCGCGCCCGTCCGCGCGGTTAAGGAGGCTTCGCAGCTTTTGTTGATCGCGCGTCCACCCCTCCTTGAAAACGGAGGGGAATGGGCCCATCTCTTCCTTATAGCCGGCCTCTTACCGGTTCGCAGTTTAGTGAAAGGTCCGCCCGCTAGGGCGCTCCGTATTGAAATGCCCGCGCAGAGCCCAGTTCCGTTCTCAAACGACCCTTCGCGCGCTCCTTTTAGTGATACCGCGTCGTAAACGACGTATTCACCGTCGCGCTCGGGTAGATCGGTGTCAGCGTATAGATATTTGCCACGCCGATACGTCCGTTCAGCGGCTCTGCATACACCGTATACGACCCCGCCGGCAGGCCCTGAATCGTATACAACCCCGAGGGGTCGCTCAGCGTGCTCGCGGCCGGCTGGCCGCTCGCATTCACCGCCACCACGATCGCTCCGAACACGGGTGTCCCGGACGTCGTTTTTACCTGCCCCGTCAGCGTTCCCATCTGGGCAAACGTCGCGGGCGGATACAGTGTGGACATCCCGGCGATATCGTCGGTCGAAGGATTCCGCTGGTACATGAATCCCAGCGCGGTCGTCCAGAACATCGTGGACGACGTGTTGGTTGCATGATCCATCCCGAAGAAGTGTCCGATTTCATGTGTCGCAACACCCTGAAGATCAACTTGGTTGGCTCCCGGCGTCGGGTTCAGCGAGAACGGAAACGCGCTGCTGAATGCTATGTCGGATTCCATGATTTCTCCGGCGAACTTGACGGTTCGGCCCACGCCATCCGGCCCCGGCGTATCGAACGCGAACGGGTAGGTTAGGGCCAGAACGTTTACCGGCAGAACCGTCGAACCGGGGTTGGTCGTAATGAGGTTGACGCCGTCAAATTTGTCTACCGCGGTGCCCGCCATCGCATTCGCGCCCTGCGTCGCGGAAACAGTCCCGACGGCAGTCGTCCACGCCCCAAAAGCGGAGGCCAAAACCGAACCCAACGTCCGCGACCCCGTCAGGTTGGTTCCCTGCGTGGGGTCCAACTGCCACGACACCGGGAAAGTGCTGCTGTCCCAACGGGAATTAAGGATGGTTACCCCGTCCGTAGCCAGGATTTTTTGTGTCCAGTAGGCGCGCAGCGGCCGGACGGCCACGATTGTCGTCAATATCAATGCCACCGCTAACAGGCCGTAAATCTTCTTCATCTTCATTTCAGCAACCCCCGGATCTGCGCCTTGAAACTGTCGAGCGGTTTGCGGTCCACCGGTCCTGCTTCGGAGAATTGTCCGGTTTGCGGATCCAGCATTCGCACGCCTGCCGAGTTGGTGATGGCGAAACTGTTGACGATGTCGTACTTGCCCTGGCCGAGGCCGACGAGATCGAAGGTCCCGTCCTTACGGTCGCGGGCAAACACGATCACCTGGTCGCCCGGTTTGAACACCGGCATTCCCGGAACGTCGAGATGCAGCGATCCGACCTTCCCGCCCGGATGCCGCAACAGAATCGTGCGGCGCGGCCCGCCTTTCATGCCTTCGTCGACGCGGATCGACGTGTAGGTATAAATCGATTGGTTTTCCCACCGCATGTCGACGGATTCGACGGTGCCCTGCACGATGGCATCGGATTTGGAGACCAGTTCCTGCAACTCCATCTTCATTACCGTCGTCGCGAAAGCGGGCGCCGCCATCAGTGCGGCGATCATCACGAGTTGGATCAGTTTGCGGCTCATTGGATGATCATTCCTCCTGTCAAAGTCGATATGTCGCCGTTCGGATTCGTCGCTATTAAAGTCCTCGGCCCGGCCGCCGCGCTCGACGACGCCGTAATGGTGAATTCCAGCTGGGTCGAGCTCAAGAAGGTAAAGCCGCTGATCGTGACATCTCCCGGCCCCGATGCGGAAATGATCGTCGACGCCGAGAAATTGCCGCCGATAATGAAGACCTGCGTGGCGGTTCCTTTGGTCAGCGCGACCGGCTGCGAATAGGCGAAACCCGCGCTCGTCGTGCCGATGGCGGTAAAGCTCAGGGTTCCCGCCGGCGCCGGCACGAAAATGTCGGCTCCGGTCGTGATCGCTCCGGAACTGACCGTCAGAGGCGTCGCGACCGACGATCCGCCCGCCGCCGTCACCTGAAGAATAATGGACGCCGAGGACTGCGATCCGTTGCTCACAAACACCGGCCCGGTGATTGCATTCGCCGGCACCACCGCGGTCAACGACGTCGAGGTCTGGCTCGCCGGCGTCGCCGGTGTGGTTCCAGAACTCGAACTGAAGTTGATCACGCTGCTCGCCGTAAATCCGGTTCCGTTCAGCGTGATGGATCCTCCTACCGCCGCCGTCGTCGGCAGGATCGACGTCAGCGTGACCGGCGCGCCAGTAATCGTGGATGTCTGGTTCAGTGGAAGCGGTTGACCACTCGGACGCACGAACGACAAGGTGCCGGCGGTGGCTTGTCCTTTATATCCGCTGAACAGGATGAACTGCGTCTTGAAGCCAAAGCCGTCCGCGATCTGCGGAAAGTCATATTCACCCGTGGGCGGCGTTCCGTTTTCTTCGGTCGCCGGCGTCGTGGTTTCCAGGAATTCGCCGGCCCGCTCGTTGAAACGGATGCGGAGCGAAACAACCGAGATCTGAGGCGTCGACGTTCGGATCCGCAGGATGCCCTGGAAGGGCAGCGTCAGGGTCGGAAAGACATCGGTCAGGAATTTCGCGAACTGCCCATTGGCGACGATCGGCAGCGTTGCGGAATACGTCGTCGAGTTCCCGTCCGGCGTGAACAGATCGAGCGTTATCGAGCCTGCGGTTGAGGATGCATTCGCCACCGCGAATCCGGTGGAGTACGACCCGGGATTTCCGAAGCTTGTCGTCGCTTCCACATAAGTCCGAAAGGTGGTGCCGAGACTCGAAGGAACGCCGGCCTGGGTAATAATGGTGTTTGTCCCGAAAGAAAATACCCCAAGCGAAAACGGGGTAACCGAACCGGATGCCGGAGTCACCACGACCGAGCCTGTCGCCGGCTGGATACTGGAGGCGTTGGTTCCCACAGTCGACAACTTATACGAAGTATGCGACGGGATACTGTAACTGAATGACGTGGCCGTCGTGCCGTTCGCCGTCAGGCTGAGCGGTGCCCCGGTGGACCCGGTCAGAAACTGAATGGTTCCCGTGATTGTATTGTTCGTTGGATTCACCAGCAGAACCGATGTCGTCCAGCCGGCGCCGTCGGCGAATTGCGCCAGAACGGCAGGCGATGTCGATGGGGTGAAGCCCGGGTCCAGGTCGAGTACCGGCAGCGTGGTGAACAACCCTTCGCCGCGAGCGTTGGTGTACTGCTGCAAAGCAACAACCGAGATCGGCACGTTCGAGCTGAATGAGAACGTCCCCTGGAAATTCAGCGGAACGTTCCAGTTCGACTGCTCCAGGTACGACGCGCTCTGTGCGCCGGCCGCCAGAGGAAAGGCGCCGCTCCCGACATCGACCCCGCTGGTATTGGTAAAGGTGTAACTGATCGCAGCGTCCGTCGTGCCCGGATTCGCAATCGCCAGGCCGATATCCGTACCGGCGCCCGTGAACCCGTTCGGTCCGACTTCGGCATAAATCCTTCCGTTTTTGATCAGCGGCGACGCCGGAACTCCCGCTTCGCCGACCAGGACATTCGCCGGCGTATAACCATAGATGGCAACACCCGACGGCGTCGTCTGGCCTGAAGCCGGCAGTATCCGCCCATACCCGACGCTGGCTGCGGTTCCGTCCGTTTTGGTCGAAATCGCACTCTTATCCACTAGAGAAAACGGGGTCGACGCCGACTGGCTATACCCGGGGAAGGGAATCGCCGCCAGCAACAAAAGAAAGAATACACTCCTGATTCGCACTCAGCCTCCATGCGCAAAAATAGCGGGGCTATGGTAACGCCGTGCCATTTTCCGGTCCAATAGAACTTTGGAGGGGGGCACAAATGAGCGCGCGCCGGGCGGGTTTGAGACCCGGAAAGGGCGCGGCGCGGGCATTTCAAGGAGGAGCGCCCTGGCGGGCGACCTTGTTTACTAAACCGCGAGCGTGGGCGGGGCTATGAGATAGAGCCGTGCCCATTCCCCTCCGTTTTCAAGGAGGGGTGCCCGAGCGATCAAATGTCGTTAGAACGCGAGGACGGGGTGGTTAGTTACGAACCGCGCAGCGCACCTTATTTGTTGATGGAATTTCCTAACCGCCCCGTCTGCGCGCGATCTGGGAAACTTTGATGCGCGCAGCCACCCCGCCTTGAAAAGGCGGGGAATGGCGCCTGTCTCTCCTTAAAGCGCCCGTCTCCCTTTTATAGATGTCCGCGCGCAGCGCGCTCCTTGCTACTATCCCCAGGTGTCCAATGTCCCCACCATCCTCGTCACCGGCGGCGCCGGCCACGTCGGCTCGCACCTGATCGAGCTCCTGCTCTCCTCCCGGCCCGCCCCCCGCGTGATCGCCCTCGACAACTATTTCACCGGCCGTGAGGCCAACCACATCCCCGGCGCGGAGTACCGCCGCGGCCACACCAAGGACATCTCAACCCTGGTCCCCGAAACGCCGGATATGGTCTACCACCTCGGCGAGTACGCCCGCATCGCGCCGTCTTTCGACGACGTCGCCCAGGTCTACGACATGAACATCGCCGGGACCTTCGCTGTCGCCGAATTCTGCCGCCACCGCAAGGTCCGCAAGCTGGTCTACTCGGCCTCGAGCACCCGGTTCGCGATCGAAGGCGACGGCCGCCACCAGAACCCGTACTCGTTCACCAAGTCCGTCAACGTCGATCTCATCAACGACTATGGCCGCTGGTACGATCTGCCCTACGCGATCTGCTACTTCTACAACGCGTTTGGCCCGCGTGAAACCGCCGGCGGCAAATATGCCACGCTGATTGCCGGCTTCGAGCGCAGCCACCGTCTCGGCGAACCCCTCACAGTCGTCCGGCCCGGGACCCAGCGCCGTGCCTTCACCTACGTGAAAGACCTCGCCCGCGGCATCCTCCTGGCCGGCGAAAAAGGACACGGCGACGGCTATACCCTCGGCACCACCAAAAGTTATTCCGTGCTCGAAATCGCCGAAGCCTTCGGCGGGAAGATTGAAATGATCGAGGGATACCCCGGTCGCGCCGAGTCGGAAAATGATCCCGCTAAAGCCCGCGACGAGCTCGGCTGGGCGCCGACGCTCGACGTCATGGATTACATTCGCCGCGTCCGAGGCTCTATAAAGTAAGTTCTTCTGACATTCGTGCCTGCAGGCTAAATCAGTCTTCGTCGATTTCGGCGAACAGTTGAGATACCGGGAAATTCAATGTGATGCTGCCGGGCAGCGTTAAGTCGATAGCGGACAACGCGATGATTTCGAGGCTGCCCCCTACGAAAGTCCATGCTCGTCTGTTTTCAGGATCCATGACGACGATATTCGGCACAGCGATTCTTTGGTAATCGAAACACCTGTCGACAATGTCGTCGAAGGTATCCTCAGGAGATTTGATCTCCACGATGACGGCGGGTGGATCGACGACAACTCGTCCTTTTGTGTAGGGAACTCCCAGGATGAGGAGATCCGGAACCCTGTAGCGCCGGGCTGCACTGTCGACCAGAAGCCTGGTCTCGGGGAATACTCGAATGCGGTGCGTTTTCCGAAATTGTCCAAAGTAGATACAAAGTATTGCTTGCAATGAGCCATGCTGTTGCGTACCCACATTCCGCCTCACGAGAACGCCGTCCACGTAATCCATGTCCGGTTTGTAGCTGGTGTTCAGGTATTCATCCACTGAAACCCAAATTACTGTGTTTTTCATAAGGCGATCACTCAAAGTATAGCGCGTCGCCGCTGACCGGCCCGTCCTTGGCGAACAGCAGGCACTCTTGCGGCCTTTCGGCGGAGCCCAATCTACAACAACTTGGAAAATCTAATCCGGCGAAACGCCGATAACTTTGTCCTGGATATCGCCGACTTCGCGAAAAGGAGAAAGAGTTCGCGGGAAATTCCGCTAACTCCGCGAATTCATTGGCGGAATTGCGCAATTGGCGGCTAACTTCTTCTCTGAATGATTTGGCTCCTGGCGATTCTCGGCGTGTTTGTGATTCAGGTGATCCACCTGTCGATCGTCCTGAAATGGTCGGACGACCGAACCACAGGCTTGAATTACTATGGGCTCCCGGCAGCCGGACGGGATCGCTTCAAGCGCCGGCTCCGGTTCCACGCCGCGATTCTCCGCCCGATCCTCTGGCTCAACACCCGGAGCGGCAAGCTGGACTTCCGCAAGGCGCGAATCGTGTACAAAGGCATCTCGGCGCCTACCGGAAGCTGCAGCCTGGAAACCTTCGCAAAGGCCGAAGCCTACCTGCCCCGTCCGGAAGACGTCTTTGTCGTGACGCAGATGCGCTGCGGCACGACCTGGATGCAGCACATCGTCTACCAGGTTCTTTACCGGGGAAACGGCGATCTGGTCGAGACCGGCCGCGAACTGTACGCCGTCTCGCCGTGGCTCGAAGGCCGCCGCAGCGTCCCGATCGAGCAGGCGCCGCTGCTGGGCATCGACCGGCCCTCACGCCTCATCAAGACACACCTGCCGGTCCGGCTCTGCCCCTTCAGCCCCGCCTCCCGCTACATTTACGTCGGGCGCCACCCCGCCGCCTGCTTCGCCAGTTGTATCGATTTTCTCGCCACGAACCTCGGAGCGATGACCCCCGGCCTTCCGCAGTTCGAAGAATGGTTCACGTCGCCGGACCTGATGTGGTGGGGAACCTGGACCGACCACCTGAACGGATGGCGCGATCGCGCGCGAAAGGAACCTAACGTCCTATTCGTGACCTTCGAGGAGATGCAAGGCGAAGCGCAAGCGCGGCAGCGCGCAGCCTCAATAAACGGCCTGCCCGCGATCATCCAACGCGTCGCCGCCTTCCTCGATCTGCCGCTGCTGACCGGACCGGAGCTCGAGAACGCCGTCTACAAGACGGGCTTCAAATACATGCAGGAACACCAGGACAATTTCGAGATGCAGCCGCCGCACCTTTTCCAGCCTTCCGCGAAGCTCTTCGTCAGCGGCAGCGGGGAGCGGCGCCTGGATGTGCCGGAGGAGGTGCGGATACGGATCGAGGCCTGGGCACGCAAGACAACAGACTATTGACTGGTTACCTGACCGCCGCGCCGTTTTGCGACGACGGGAGGAACCGTGAAGAAGATTTTCCGGACGCGGTTATGGTTGAAGTCGGCGATCAGCAGGTTGCCGCTTGGATCGACGGCGAGACCGGCAGGCAGCAATGAAGAATTAATCGCGGGTCCGCCATCGCCAAGTGAGTCGATGTCGCCCTCACCTGCTATTGTTGAGATTGTTCCCATCGAGTCGACTTTGCGAACACGGTTGGAGCCACTGTCTGCAATAAAGATATTGCCCGCCTGATCGACGGCCACACTGATCGGCGTTTCCAATTGCGCCTGCGTCGCCAGGCGGCCATCGCCGCCGGAACCGTAGTTTCCCGACCCCGCCACAGTGGTTATGATGCCGTTCGGAGTTACTTTGCGAATTCGCCGGTTTCCATAATCGGCGATGAAAATGTTTCCGGAACCATCGACAGTGACGCCGGTGGGCGAATAGAGGCTGGCAGCCGCCGCCTGTCCGCCGTCGCCACTGAACGCGGCAGTGCCGTTACCCGCGACGGTTGTGATGATTCCTCCCGCGGTCACCTTGCGGATGCGATGATTCTGCGAGTCGGCTATGTAAACATTACCCGCCGCGTCGGTTGCCACGCTTACGGGGGAACTGATCTGGGCAAGAGTGGCCTGGCCGCCGTCGCCATTGAAGTTGGATGCGCCATTTCCAGCGAACGTGTTGATGATGCCGTTCGATGTGACTATGCGGATGCGGTTATTGTCGTGATCAGATATGAACAAATTGCCTGCATTATCCTGTGCAGCGGCCGTCGGACTGGTAACAGTCGCCGCAGTGGCCTGGCCGCCGTCGCCGCTGAAACCATAGGACCCATTACCTGCGACTGTATTGATGATGCCGCCAGGACTGACCTTGCGAATTCGCTCATGGTTTGTATCTGCGATGTAAACGTTTCCCGCGGCATCTGCGGCAACACCGTTAGGTCCGTAAAGGCCTGCCGCTGTTGCCGGACCGCCGTCTCCCTTGAAATCCGTCGTACCATCCCCGGCAAAAGTGAATATCACGCCGGACGGCCCAAGCGGCGCCGCCGTGAAACCGCTGAATGGAGTGGTGCTCGAGTTTGTGGTCGTTACCGTAACAGTCCTGACGCCCGTCGGCGCCGCTGCCGCTACTGTTATGAGGACGGGAATACTGGTGTCGGTCGCTCCCGGCATGATCGTTGCGCTTACGCCGGTTCCACTGAAACCTACAGAGGTGACGCCGGTCAAGCTAGATCCGGTGATAACGGCGGTTACGGAAAATCCTTGAGTGCCGATTGACGGTGAGATTCCTGTTATGGCGGGCCTGGCGACGATGAAACCATTGAACGCGGCTGACGTCCCACCTGGCGTCATCACCGTCAAGAGCTGCGGGCCCAGGGGGGCGCCTGCCCCGATAGTAATGATGACAGGCAGGCTCTCATCGGTCCCGCCCGCATCGATTGCCGCCGAAACACCTGTTCCGCTGAAGCTGACGGCAGAAGCGGAAGTCAACGACGTTCCGCTGATGACAGCCGATACAGATGTGCCGACGATTCCCCTGTTCGGTGTGATGCCGGTAATCGCCGCGAGCAAAACGGCATTCGTGACAGTGAAACCGCTGAATGCCTCAGACGTTCCGGCCGGGGTAGTGACTTCAATGGTGCGGAGCCCAGGCACCGCATCGGCTGCGATGGTGATCGTCACGGGCAGGCTCTGGTCCGTGCCACCGGCTCCTATCGATGCTGTAACACCTGTTCCGCTGAATGAAACAGCCGTCGCGTTCGACAGCGAAGAACCGCTGATGGTGGCGGAGAGCATCATCCCCTGGGCTCCTGAAAATGGTGAAATGCCCATCACGGAGGGCAGGCTCGGATCGGTCGTGAAGACGACTTTGCGGACGCGATTATTCGTCTCGCCGATGTAAAGGTTCCCGCTGCCATCGATGGCAATTGCTGCCGGCGATATCCCGGCTGAAGTCGCCTGACCGCCATCGCCGCTGAATCCAAACATCCCGTTGCCCGCAACGGTGGTGATGATTCCAAGCTGGTTCACCATTCGCACCCGCCCGCTGTTGCCGGCAATGAACACATTTCCGGACGCGTCAACGGCAACGCTCCCGGGATGGTTCAGGGGAGCCAAAGTTGCAGGACCATCATCTCCGCCGTAGTCGGCGGCTCCGGTACCGGCCAAAGTACTGATGACACCCCCCGGGCTGACTTTACGGATTCGATTGTTCTGGCTGTCGGCGATGAATACATTTCCAGAATTGTCGATAGCTATGCCCGCCGGGCTGTTCAGCATGGCGGAAACGGCCGGTCCGCCATCGCCTCCGAAGCCCGCGATGCCGGTGCCGGCCAGAGTGCTGATCGTGCCGCCGGGCCTGATGATCCGAACACGATTATCATCGGCGACGTAAATGTTTCCGGATGTGTCGACGGCAACTGCGGATGGCACGTTCATTTGTGCGATGGACGCGGGGCCGCCGTCGCCCGAAAATCCGCTGTTTCCGCTGCCTGCGACAGTAGAAATCACGCCGCCTGAAGTAATCTCGCGGATACGGTTATTTAAGCTGTCCGCAGCAAAAATATTTCCTTGCCCGTCGATAGCCACAGCGAATGGATCTTTCAGTTGGGCGGACAGCGCTGGGCCGCCATCGCCCGAAAATCCCGGAATCCCGTTGCCCGCAACAGATGTGACAACCTCGACCGGCGTGAGCTTACGGACCCGGGCATTCTGAGCATCCGCGACTAAAAGATTACCGGCGCCATCGACGGCAAGGCCGGCGGGCAAGTTGATTTGCGCAAAAAGCGCAGCCGGGCCATCTCCATCGAATCCAGGTACGCCGCTGCCCGCTAACGGTGTAATGATCCCCGCAGCATTGACCTTGCGCACACGATTGTTGTCGCGATCGGCGATCACCAGCTCGCCTGCAGGGGTGATCGCCAGACCCGCCGGACCGTTGAGTTGAGCTGATGCAGCCGGCCCGCCATCCCCGGCGGATCCGGCAGACCCATTTCCTGCGACCGTGGTGATGATTCCAGCCGAGTTGACTTCACGAACGACGCCATTCCGGAAATCGGCAATGAAAAGGTTTCCGGCCGCATCCAGCTTGACGTCAATCGGGCCGCTGAGTTGCGCAGATGCCGCGGGACCGCCGTCGCCGCTGTAGGCGGCCGCGCCTGTTCCGGCGACCGTAATGATGGTGCCCGCTGCAGTCGCTTCGCGAATTCGATTGTTGAAGAAATCGGCGATAAAGAGATTGCCGCTTCCATCCACCGCCACGGCGGACGGCTGAGAAAGTTGTGCATTCAGTGGAGATCCGCCGTCTCCGCCGAACCCTGCATCGCCTGTGCCCGCGACAGTAGTTATCGATCCGTCCGTGCTTACCTTTCGGATGCGATTATTCTTCGTATCGGCGATGAAAAGATTTCCGCCGGAATCGATCGTGACGTTGCTCGGGGAGTTCAGGCTCGCGCTTGTTGCAGATCCGCCGTCACCGCCAAAGGTGGCCATTCCATTGCCAGCGACCGTGCTGATCACGCCCCCTGGAGTCACCTTGCGAATGCGATTGTTGCCCGCATCGGCAATGAACAGGTTACCCAACGGGTCGACAGCCACACGCTCCGGGGCATTGAGTGTCGCCAGAGTTGCAGCCGCCCCGTCTCCTGTGCCGCCGGCAGCGCCCGTGCCGGCTACGGTGCTGATCTGAAGGTTGGGTGTGAGTTTTCGAACGCGATTGCCGACGCTGTCCGCAATAAAGATGTTTCCGCCGCTGTCGGTTGCAACGCCAAAAGGCGAGGAAAGATTCGCAGCGTTGTAACCATCCCCGCTGTAACCCGCAAGGCCCGTCCCAAGAACAGTAGTAATGATGCTCGGTCTTGGAGCGGATGTGACCAGCAATCCGCTGAATGTATCGGAATTGCCGGCCGGCGTCATGACAGTCATCATACGAACACCTGTCGGAGCTGTCGCGTCCACGGTTCCATGGATAACAATGCTCGTCGCGCTGCTTACTGCGGAAACAACCGCTGTTACGCCGTTTCCGCTGAAAAGAACTGCTGAAGCTCCGGTGAGACTCGTTCCGGAGACGGTTGCAGTGAATGCCGCGCCTTGCGCAACAGAGGAGGGTGAAATCGACTTCACAGAGATGGGGTTGGCTTGCTGGACGTTGAACCCGCTGAAAGGACTGGACGTCCCAGCCGGTGTGGTCAAAGTTATTGTGCGCACCCCAGTTGCGGCTCCGGTTGCAACCGTGACGCTAACCTGCACTCTCGTGCTCGTTGGAACACCCGCAACCACACCCGTCACACCTGTTCCGCTGAACGTAACTGCCGTGGCACCGGCGAGATTCAGGCCGGTAATTGTGACTGGAATCGTTGTGCCGGGGATTGCCTCTGCCGGACTGATCGCGGTGACTGTCGGGGCACTTGCCGCCGAAACCGAAAACCCGTTGAAAGCCGCTGAAATCTCATCCGGCGTGGTGACGACGAGGCTCTGCGCACCAACAGGTGCATTGGCGGAAATCGAAATCGTTACCGGCAGACTTGTGGCCGTTGCAGTTCCCGAAATTGTGGCGAAAACCCCGGGCCCGCTAAAGGCCACCGAGGTTACTCCGCTCAGGTTTGATCCGGTGATGGTCGCGGGAATCACGCTCCCCTGTGCCCCGGACGAAACGCTCAACGACGAAATGGCCGGGGTGCTGGGATTGATTGTGAAACCGCTAAATCGATTGGATGTTCCATTCGGTGTGGTCACCGTAGCGCCATGCAGCCCTGTGGAAGCCGTC
>DASXLG010000338.1 GCA_036496425.1 Terriglobia bacterium
GAAGGGATTGGTGTATGGAACCTCTACAAGTTGCTTCCCCCTCTTGTACCCGAAGCGCGCTTCGTTAAGGATCGTGGGCGAGATCGTCGATACGAACGATCCGGTATAGACCTGCGGCTGCCGCAAAGTGATGCCCCTGAATTTGCCGTCAGGAAAGGGCGGCGGATTGCCATCACTTGGGACACGTTCACGCGTCCCTGTCAGGAACAGCTTATGACTCGCGTTGAAGTTGTAGTCGATCCGGAGATTGACCTGATTCCGTTCGACATCCACGCCATCTCCGCTCGCGCCGTCAACGCCCCGTGTGTGGCGGACAAACCGATAACCGGCGGTATTCAGGCCGTCGCCCGTTTCGAAAAAGTTCGGCAGAGGCGAGTTTGTAAGGGTGAGCGGAATACGTCCGGTCGGATCTATGGACGGCCGAAGAGGATCGCGGCCGTACAGGCTCAGGGCCATCAGGTCGCCGGTGGCCGCTGCGGGCTTTACCGGATTGCCCAATGCGTCCACGACCGGCGCCTGCGGGTTCGCTCCCGCCACGACGGTGGAAATGACGTTGCCGTTCACCACACCCGGAAAATATCGGAAGATGCCTGCGCGCGCCGGTCCGGTCAGCACCGGCGTGGTCACAACCGCCCGCGTGATATCGCGTTGCCCTTCATAGAGGAAAAAGAAGAAAGCTTTATTCTTTTTGATCGGCCCGCCCAGACGCCCTCCGAACTGATTCCGGTTGAGATAGTTCGTCTGCACGCCTGTGCGATTGTTGCTCCATGAATTGGAATCGAGCGCTGTGTTGTGATTTGTCCAAAACAGGCTTCCAGTCGGCGTGTTCGTTCCGGACCGGGTGGATAACTGCACGCCGCCTGCTTTTCCGGCTTCGGGATCGGCAGCCGAAACCACGATCCGAATCTCCTGGACCAGGTCGGGACTCACATAAGTCTGAGAGAAGACGCCGAGGTCATAGCGCCCGTCAGAGACGTTGATACCGTCGCGCAATGTCTCGACTTCATTGATGCGATGGCCCGCAAAGTTGTCTCCCTGAACACCGGCTGCCGTGCCAACCAGATCGAGAACGTTGCGCGAAGGCAAGGGCAGGTCGCGAACCGTGTTTTCGGCAAGCACCGCACCCACGGACGACGACGAGGTCGCAAGCAGGGTGTCGGCCGATACCGAAACATCAACCTGCTGCGATACGGTCCCCACGTCCAATTTGAAGTTCAAACGAACCTGCTGAGCGATGCCGAGTGCGACATCGCTATAGCTTTGTGTTCGAAAACCAGCGAGCTCCGCGCTCACCTTATATGTTCCACTCTGCAGATTCGGAAACTGATACGTCCCCGTTTCGTTGCTTAAAACGGTCGTCACCACTCCGGTCTGTGTATTCGTTGCTGTGACCGTCACGCCCGGGATCAGCGCGCCCGATTCATCGCCAATGCTTCCGCCCAAAGTCGCGTTGGATTGCGCGAATCCCGAAGCGGATAGAACGCAAAGCAACAATGCTCCCAAGACAGTCGACTTGCTCATCACTTGCCCTCCCAATCCTTCTAAACCGTCGAAGACGACACATCGAGGCATTGCGAACGGCCCCGCCCAAGTCCTGTGACAACGATCCGGTTCGACCGCACTTATCTATTTTTTATGCAGTAAGTTGTGCGAATACTAAGATTCTGTTAACGTTCGTGTCAAGCGAAAAATCCGCTTCGATCGCTGAGACAACCAATCGCGTTTGTTGGGGCTTTGACGGCTATGCGAGTTCGAGCCGTTGAGCTGAGATCGTCTTGGCTAGTGCTGATGCATCATCTGCATATGCGCTCCAATGTTGCCGGTCGGCCGAAGGTGGAGAAACACTGTGACCGCGGCGGGATGATCGCCGTAGACCGTCTTGAATTGTGGCGGCACACCATAAGTGGTTATCTGTCCGCCCATTCCGATATTCAAGAACGCCGGTCCAATCGGGAGATCGCGCTCATAACCGAACGTATAGGCCTGAATGCGTCCCGCCGGATCTTCCCCGGCAGTCAACGCCGCCGGCGTTTCTCCAGCGAGGAGGGTGCGGTCGCGATCGACGTTTTCGATCCGGGTCCACGCCCAGTTGCGATTCAGGAAATCAACCGTGGACTCCGCTGTATACGAGTTGAAGATCCGCGCTCCCTGTCCGGGAAGGTCTTTGTTCCTGCCCCAAATGAGACTGGACGCAACGTGGCCTGACGAAAACCGAAGGTTGTGGTGAATGGACGCCGTGGTACGGAGCGTGGCTAGACCCGGTTCCAAATCTTCACGATGGTTGATCCGTCCAGCAGAAAACTGGCCGGAGAGGCTGCTGCTCATACGTACCGTCAGCCGTGACGAAAACGAATCCGGCTTGCCTGTATCGATGTTCCACCGGTTCTCGTTGGGCTCCCGGCCATGAAAAGTCGAAGCCTCCAGTTGGACGGGACCTCCTGAAAAGCCAAGAGTGATGACGCTGTCTGAAATATGAGTGGAATCCTCCTGGTGGTGCCCCAGAACGGCAACCGGGTTCTCTGAAGCAGAGGCGCGATGAGGGTAGGCCGTCGGTCCGAGAGCGGGTTCCCCGATCGGGCCGCCATACACGAAAAGCCGCGTGCGCTCGTTGAGTTTCAGGTCATAGCGCCCGGCAATTTCCATGAACAGATCATGCGGATGCTGACCATCCACGATGGGTAATCCATACACCGTTTCGCCCGACTGGAACAGCTCCGGATATCGGCGCTTCGTCACCGTCGCAGGTTCGAGGCTGAGCATGGTGCGGAAGGTTACGGTCTGCCGGCCGTAATCACGCGAAATCATCGGCATCAACCAATTCACCGAATACAACTTGTCCTCTCCGCGCGGTCCAGTCTGTTGCGTATCCACGAGAAAGCCGTTTGCATGAAACATCAAGGTCCAGTTGCCCAGCGGCGTGTGAAACATCGGAGCGGACTCGGAGGTTGTTCTCGGTTCGACGCTTGTTCCGGAGGACAGAAATCCGACGGAGTTTTCCATTGCCGACATCCCCGGCATGGTCATCTGCGCGGATAATGATTCAGTCGTCAGGGCACAGATACTTGCAACCAGCAGGCTCAAAACAGAAATATTCTTTCTCGGCATAGCACTCCACACGTACAGCCATGACTGCAGACAAATTGAAAAAGTTTGGCTTTGGAGTGTGAGGTGTTTAGATTCGCAAAACGGGAAAGAGAGTGGGCGGATCTTCCAGACGGGGCGGCGTTCCGAAACCAAACCGGACGATGACCGGCCGGTGCGGCGTCAGGTTCGCGGCCGCGGCCGGCATGATCGCAGCCAAAGGCAAAATCAGCTTGCGGGCACCAGATAATTTCGCCTCGATGCCCTGTCCTTGACTACAGGGACTGTTATTAGCGTGGGCTGGAGCGTGAGACGGGTCTTCGCGATGCTTCGAGGGACTCTCTGCGTGTTGGTGGCACGGAGGTTCGCTGGTTGTCTCGTTTACGGCTGCCGTTGCCGCTGCTGATCCGGCAAGGCAGGACCCGCCGCACTGGAGGTGGACAACCAGACTCAAAGTGAGAAGCACGACGACCTTTTTCATACCGGCGTTCGTGAAGGATAGCATAGCGCGCAATGGATTCTCGCTGTAGGCACCGTCCGCGACACGAAGGCGCGATAGCGAGCAATCGGAATTTTTCGTGAACAAGAATTCAGGAAGTCTTCAGTAGGCGCGGAAAGCATGCGCAGGCAAAATTTCTGTCCAGATGATGATTACAACGATTCGTCCATACAAGTTGGCCTTTCACTGGAAATTCTTGATAGCAATTGCGGTGGCTATCGCGCCGGTGTCTTCCCTGCCGTCGGCCGCACAGTCCGTCACGGGGCGTATCACCGGCACAGTCACGGATCAGTCCGGAGGCGTGGTTGCCGGGGCCATGGTGACGGTAACCAATACGGCGCAGGGAACCCAGAATAAAAGCATCGCCGATGCTAAAGGGGTCTATACGTTCCCGAGTCTGCCGGTAGGCCGTTATGACCTCAAAATCGAAGCGGGTGGCTTCAAGACGGAAGGCCGGCCGAATCTTGTCATTGATATTAACAGCGCCCTTCAAGTCGACGTGATGCTGAAATTGGCCGATGTGTCGCAGGAAGTGACCGTCACCGGCGATGCAGCTGCAGCGCCGGTTACAGTGGAAACGATGAGCACCCAACTGGGCGAGGTTGTATCGAGCACCCAAATTACCCAGGTGGCCCTGAATGGTCGAAGCTACACGGACCTGCTGGCTTTGCAGCCCGGCATCGTGCCGGTGTCGACACAAACTGCGGACTCCATTATTATGTCCGGCGTCACGACGGCTATTGCTCCGTCAGGAGTTTTGAACGCAGGCAACCAGTCCATCAGCGGGCAACGTGAAGATGCCAACGGCTTCATCGTTAATGGTGGCGACGTCAAGGAACTGATGAACGGCGGCACTCTTATCGTGCCGAACCTCGATTCCATCGCTGAATTCCGGGTCCTGACGAACAATTTCGACGCGCAATACGGCAATTATTCCGGCGGTGTCGTCACGGTTGTGACGAAATCCGGGACCAACAATTGGCACGGAAGCGGCTTTGAGTTCTTACGCAACACATCCCTGGATGCGCGCAACTTCTTTTCGCCGGAGCGCAGCTTTTTCCGCCAGAATCAGTACGGCGGCACGGCTGGCGGGCCTATTAAGAAGAATCAGTTGTTCTTTTTTGCGGACTATCAGGGTACCCGGCAAAGCCAGGGAGTGGATACCGGACTGATCCCTGTTCCATCCTTTGCAAATCGAAACGGAGATCTGAGTGACTCCGCAAGTAATTTTTACACCACGAACCCGGATGGGACTCTTAGCCCGAATCGGGTTAGCGGTCCCTATCTCGCCGGCTTGTTGAGCCAGAAGCTTGGATATGCGGTTTCTAAAGGCACGCCCTATTACATGCCTGGCTGCGTGACGAATACGCAGTGCGTTTTCCCGAATGCTATTATCCCGCAGCGTGTTTGGTCGGCCCCGACGAATCATCTTTTGCCCTACATTCCCACGCCCAATTTCGGCAGCTCAACGTTCACGACCAGTTCACAAGGCAAAATTTTACGCGACGACAAAGGCAGCTTCCGGATCGATGCCAACTCGGAACGCTTCGGGGCGCTTTCCGGGTACTACTACATTGACGATTATGATTTGGATAATCCTTATCCTGTGGGCCAGGGCGGCGCCAGTGTACCCGGCTTCAACGCGCTGAACATCGGCCGCGGATATCTGGCGACGATTTCGCACAGCAAGGCATTTGGAACATCGATGGTGAATGAGCTTCGCCTCAGCCTGATGCGGAATACAAACACGATCGGCCAGCCTAGGGGCGGTGTCGGCCCGACTCTGGCTTCGCAGGGATTCGTTACAGGCCCTGGAACGCCGGGCATCGTGGTGCAGGCTCCCCAAATCGAAGGTATTGAAAGCACTGTTTTCAACGCATTCTCCCTGGGCGTTCCGATTACGAATCTGGATCAGGCCAATAACACTCTTGGGTTAATGGATGATCTTTCGATCGTCCGCGGCGCTCACAGCTGGCGGGCCGGGTTCCAGTTGAACTACGAACAAGTCAATGTGAATCCCGATGCCACCTTGAACGGAACCTTCATATTTACAGGGTCGGAAACCGGATTAGATTATGCCGACTTTCTGCTCGGAGTTGCCAGCAACTATGAACAGGCGGGTTCCGAAGCCTACTACCCCAGGCATAAGTATGTGGCAGCCTACTTACAGGATAGCTGGAGAGTCAAACCCAGTCTGACGTTCAACTACGGCGTCCGCTGGGACTTGATGCAGTACTGGTCGGAAAAGTACAGGCAGATTCCGACATTTTCTCTCGGCCAACAGTCGCAGGTCTATCCGACGGCCCCTACAAGTCTCGTCTATGTAACGGACAAAGGAATTCCCTCGACGTTCGTCCCGCAAGGCAACAAGTTTGCGCCGCGTGTCGGTCTCGCTTATTCCCCAAGCGCAGATAGCGGCTTCCTCGGCAAAGTCCTCGGAAAACCCGGCAAAACATCCGTTCGCGCCGGCTTCGGGCTCTTCTATTCCGTGATTCAGGGAAACACGATTGGTGTTGACGAACCCCAGCCTCCGACAGGCCTGTCGTATTCGAGCGCAGGTGAAGTCTTGTTTGCGACTCCATTTGTTAATGCCATCGACGGAAGCGTCCATGTGAATCCGTTTCCGCTCACGTTTCCGCCGCTCAATCCTTCCATAAACCATCCGAATTCGAGCATCGACTTCAGTCCTTTTTTACCTCAGGCGGGAATGACTGCGCCCGCTATATCGAGCACGTATCCGTACAACGAAAACTACTTTCTTTCCATTGAGCGGGAGGTTGCGCCCAATACAGTCCTCAGCCTCGGCTACGTTGGCTCTCAAGCGCACCATCTGCTGGTTATTAATTCAGCGAACCCGGGTAACCCCGGTTTGTGCCTGTTCCTCAGCAATCCGGCGAATGTAGCGCCGGGTTCGCCGACTTGCGGTCCGTTTGGTGAGGACAACACCTACACGACGGCGACAGGCCAGGTCGTGCAAGGAACGAGAGTGGGGCTTGGACCAAATTTCTCGAACGACATGTACATCTCCAGCATGGGGAACTCCACCAGCAATGCGTTTGAGGCCAGCCTCCGGCGCACCGGCAGGACCCTGGACATGACGTTCGCCTACACATACAGCAAATCCATTGACCCGGCGTCTTCGCTGGGCGATGACGTCGATCCCTACAACTTCCGCCGCACGAGGGCACTGTCCTCATGGGATATGACGCACAATTTCGTTGCGACCTCCCGCTATTCGCTTCCGCTCGATCGTTTCTTCGGCCGTGCGAAAGCATTGACGAATGGCTGGGATATTTCCGGGATTGTTCGCGCCACCAGCGGGCTGCCGGTGACGTTGCACTCCGACGGGGACAATTCGTTGTTGGGCAGCATTCCCAATGGTGTCAACAATCACAGCATCGATCTGCCCGACTATGACGGAGCCCCATTGCATCTGAACGGAAATCCCCGCAACGGGCAACCTTATTTTGACACCTCAGCGTTCAGCTTGAACCAGTTAGGAGAGCCCGGCACCGCATCGCGACGGTTCTTCCACGGACCTGGAGCTTTTAACGTCGATCTCGCTTTGTTGAAATCTTTCACTCTGAGCCGGGAAAGGACACTGCAATTCCGTCTGGAGGCTTTTAATGCCTTCAATCATACGCAGTTCTTTGGCCCGACGGCTGTGGACGGCGGCATCACGACACCTTTATTCGGGCAGGTCGTTAATGCCGCCCCGCCAAGGGTGATGCAGGCAGCGTTGAAGTTCTTATTTTAAAGCCTTAAGGGCGGATGGCGAATTTAGTAACTTCAACAAAATTCGGACAGCTTTTGTGCAAAGCCCATCCACAGCCGCGCGCCAGCCACCGGTGAAGCACACCCTGCGGTTCGGGCTTCGATGCGTGCAAACCGAGAAGGACGTGAACCACTTTCGTTACAGAGAGGACGACCTGGTCCACGTCTTTAGTGCTGTACCAGGGGCCGATAGCGACATGCACGCGGCTCCCCTTGTCAAGCCAGGCCTCGACATTCTCCAGATCGATAGCTCGGGCAATTAATTCCATATCCGCGCCGGGAGGAAGGTCGATTTCGATAGCTGTTCTTTCGCTTTCGAGCAATCTGCTTTGAATTCCGACTGTTTCGAGCAATCCCCGGCGGACATCCTCCGCGATCGTCGAGAGGGTCTTGCGGGTTTGGGCGATAAGACGGCGCTGTGTTTCAGGCACACGTGAACCTGCCGGCCTCGGATTTTGCTCGATAGACGAGATCAGTGCCGGGGTTTGCCATGCCATCAGTTTCGTCCCCCCGAACCGGGGGCCCGCCTTTAACGGCTAACTCTCAGAACTTTTCCCAGCGGCCGCGCCAGCGACTCATATGCGACTCCCTTCCTTGAACGTTCTGGCTAATATACGGCTCAGATTGCATTTTGGACGTCCAATTTTGTATCCACGGACGTAGAAAGTAAGAAGAGACGAAAGGAGCAGATTTGAGGACCAAACGATGAAATAAGTGTTCGCCTCGATCGGGTTAACTCTTATGGTCAGCGGTTTGGATATCACGCCTTGTTGTCCAGACGAACGGAAACGCCATTCCGCTGGAATTGACGGATATCGGATCGCAAAAGAACCCGGGCGCCGGCGGGCTCTCGACCCTTCGTGTTGTTCTTCGCTTGAAGGGTCCGTGGAACGGATATGATGCTCTTTTGAGCTTCAAGGACCTGAACTACCGTGAGCGCGTCGGCTGGAAGGATGTCGTGGTCACAACAAACGGTTCGATCTATTTTCCGGAAGGAAATCGGTATGCGGTGGACCCGACACGCGGTTTGACCGATTATTCGTCCGATCCGGTGGCGGACGTACGGCATATACAGGAAATCTCGCTGCGGATTGCACCTTCCCCCGGCTATGCAACCCTGACTCGCGCGCTGGACCAGGCCATTTCGTCGTTATTCGCTCCGAAGCAGAGACAGCAAGGGCCGGATCGCCTTTCCGAAGTGCTTCAGTCGCGTAACCTGCCCCTGCAACTTGTTTTCATCGCACTGGGTAGTGCATTCTCGCTGGGCGCACTGCACGCCCTGACGCCCGGTCATGGAAAGACGATCGTCGCGGCATATCTCGTTGGTAATCGCGGAACGGCCAGGCATGCGCTTTTTCTGGGGAGCATCGTATTCTGCCCCTTCTGCCGCGGTGACGATTGAATATGCACATCCCTGATGGCTACCTCAGTCCGACCACTTGTGCGACGCTGTATGCGGCGGCCGCGCCGTTCTGGTACCTTGCGCTCCGTCGCATGAAGCGGATTCTACATACGCACGTCGTTCCGCTGCTCTCCCTGCTTGCGGCATTTTCTTTCGTGATCATGATGTTCAACCTGCCGCTGCCGGGGGGAACGACGGGCCATGCAGTCGGAGTTGGCATTGCGGCGATCATGCTGGGACCGTGGGGTTCCATCCTGGCAATTTCGACCGCGCTGGTTATTCAGGCGATTTTCTTCGGCGATGGAGGCATAACGACCCTTGGAGCCAACTGCTTCAACATGGCGATCGTTGGATCGCTCGTAGCCTGGGTGGTATACCGGGTCGCCGCCGGCCGTTCTCCCATCGAATCCAGACGGCGAATCGTTGCTGCCGGGCTGGCGGGATACGTCGCAATCAACATTGCAGCGTTGATTACCGCCATTGAGTTCGGAATTCAGCCCATGCTCTACGTTGACGCATCGGGAACTCCGCTCTATGCCCCATATCCCCTCCGTATCGCAATTCCCGCCATGATGATCGGACATTTGACTATTGCCGGACTGGCAGAGATGGTGGTTTCCGGTGGTGTACTGGCGTACTTACAACGCGCAGAACCGGGTCTGTTGCGCGCGTCAGCGCTCAACGCCAGGGATGGCGCGAATGGACAAACCGGTGCTGCATGGCGCCTCACCCGTCCACTTTGGATTGCGCTCGGTGTTCTGCTGGTTCTCACACCGCTTGGTATTCTTGCGGCCGGCGCTGCGTGGGGAGAGTGGTCCCCGAAAGACCTTTCGGATCCGGCGGCACGGGTCCAGATTGAGGCCACATCAGCGGAAGCTACTCTTCCCGAAAACGTTCCCGCCGGTCTCGAGCGGCTTTCTTCGTTCTGGACAGCGCCGCTTCCCCGCTACGCGCCGCCCTATTTGAAGAGCGAAAGTTTCGGTTACATAATGTCGGCCATGGCTGGAACCGGATTGATCATTCTGGCTACACTTCTGGTTAGCCGGCTTCTCGGTAAAGCCAGCCTTCGACCATGAATCCGAGCCGCTTTCCCAACGCGCCGCTGGAACGGCTGCCCCACGGTTCGGGCGATGCCGCAGACTGGTTGCTCGCGAGCCTTGCCCGCTTCAACCAATACGTTTCTTCCGCGGAAGAACTGGGAAACCGGAAGGGGCTGTTGCAAGCTGTCGATCCACGGATAAAACTTGTCGGGATCCTGTCGCTGGTGGTGTCCGTGGTTGTTTCGCGGCAGTTAGCCGCAATACTGTTCGTATTTCTGATCGGCTTGATTCTGGCTGTTTTGTCAAAGGTCCGTCTTCAAGCGCTTCTCATAATGGTGTGGTCGCCTGTTCTTCTGTTTACAGGCGCGATTGCGTTACCGGCGCTGTTTCTTACTTCCGGACGCACGCTCTTCGTTTTACCGATTCCGGGCTGGCACATCACCGCCCAGGGATTACGGGCCGCTTCCTACCTCGTCTCACGGGCGGAAACCGCGGCGACGCTATCGGCGTTGCTGGCCTTGACGACGCCCTGGGCATATTTGCTTAAGGCCCTTCGGGTATTTTGTGTTCCTGTTGTGTTCATCGTGATTCTGAGCGCAACGTATCGTTACATGTTCGTTTTGCTGCAGACTGCAGCGGACATGTCGGAATCTCGCAAATCCCGAACCGTCGGCAGGCTGGATTCAAAGGAAAGCAGGCGCATCGCAGCGGCTACGATTGGTGTTTTGCTTAGCAAGAGCTTCGAAATCAGCAACGACGTTCACCTCGCAATGCTGTCGAGGGGATTCCGCGGAGACCTGTATACATTGCACAATTTCAGAGCCTTTCCGCGCGATTGGTTGTGGCTCGGAGTTGTTTTTGCGTTCTCGGCGCTGACGATATATGCAGGACATTGATGTAGCGGGAAAAACGGTCTTTGAAGTCCGGGGGGTGGTGTACCGCTACAACACCGTCACAGCCTTGAACAATTTGTCGCTTTCGATCGGAGAGGGCCGGCGGGTTGCGTTACTCGGCGCCAACGGTTCCGGGAAATCCACACTTCTACGGCTTCTGGACGGCCTTTATTTTCCGCAATCCGGCAGCATTTCGTTTTACGGCAAGACTCTCGAAGAGCGCAGCTTCGAGCACGATCCGTTTCACTTTGACTTTCGCCGCCGTGTGGGCCTTGTTTTTCAGAATCCGGACGTGCAACTGTTCAATGCCACCGTTTTCGACGAAATTGCATTTTCTCCCCTGCAATTGAAATGGCCGAAGGATGAAATTCGCACGCGCGTCGCCGCCATTCTGGACCGGATGGAAATCGCGCATTTGAAGGAGAGGCCGCCTCATCGTTTATCAGGCGGCGAAAAGAAACGGGTTGCCCTGGCCTCAGTCCTGGTTCTTGAACCTGATGTGCTGCTGCTCGATGAGCCGACATCTGCTCTCGATCCACGAAGTGAAAGTCAGGTGATCGATCTGTTGGTTGGCTGGGCAGACGGAAAGAAGACCCTCATTACTGCAACTCACGATCTGGGCCTGGTGGAGGATATTGCGGACCATTGTGTTCTTCTGCAGGCGGGTGCAGTCATCGCGGAGGGCCCCCCATCAACCCTCCTGGGTGACGCCGGCCTTCTGGAGAAAGCGAATCTTGTCCATGCCCATCGTCACCGTCATCCGGACGGATCGATACATTCGCACAAACACTCCCATCCCCACCGTCAGGACTGACATCTCTCTGTTGAACAGCTCATTAAAAACAATTCAGAAATTCTTCAGAAAACTTCCCATTGCACCGTGCTTTACGATTAGTAGATGAAAATCCGCATCATACTGCCAGTTCTGTCGATTCTCCTCGCCGTTAACGGCTGGTCTCAAAGCAATACGGGCACAATCAAGGGTCACGTCCATTTGACCGGGAAGTTGCCCGGCAATCCGTACATTCGAATGGGTATGGATCCGATGTGTGCTCAAGCGAATGCAGGCAAGCGTGTCGTCCAGGAATATGTCGCGGCTACAATTGACGGCAGCCTCGCAAACGTCTTCGTCAGGTTGCAGGGAAACATAGCACCGGTACCGGTTCCTGCCCAGCCCGTGATGATCGATCAGCACGGTTGCATGTATGCGCCGCGTGTCATTGGCGTGCAGGTAGGGCAAACTCTTCAGATCAAGAATAGCGATTCGTTCATGCACAATGTCCACGGTTATTCGGCAAAGAACAACAGCTTCAATGAAGGCCAGTCGCACGCCGGGCTGGTTTACAACTTCAAGCCGAAGAGCGAAGAAGTCATGCTGCATCTGGAGTGCGATATCCATAAGTGGATGACCGCCTACGTCGGCGTCGTTACGAATCCTTATTTTGCCGTCACCAATACGTCAGGCAAGTTCGAAATCGACAAAGTGCCGGCAGGCACGTACACGGTTCAGGCGTGGCAGGAAAAGTACGGCTTTATCACAAAGTCCATCGTTGTCAAACCGGGCGCGGTAGCGGACGTCGACCTCATCTATACTGGAAACGAGAAACCGGCGGGTTCGTCCATACGGACGATCATCCTTCACGCCGACTGACGGGGTACTGTCACATGTCTCTTAAACACACGCTTCTGATTTCTGCCGCGTTTCTGATGGCGCCGCACGCCTTCGGCGCTTCACCGCAAGGAAAAACGGCTACGGCCAAAAGTCTCCGGTGCACGTTCAAGCTCTATACCACGGCCACCTGGAACAAAGCGGGAGCCGCGGAGGCGGCCGTGAAACCGGTGACGCTGGTCTTGTTATTCGACTCCATCAATGCCGATGAGGGCACGGCTCAATTGAAAAATGGAACCGAGGATTCGGACATCATCGTCAAGCAAGGCGGCGGTTATCTGAATTTCATCCAGGCATTCCGTACCGGTCCGCTGTATACCACGACGGTCTTCGATAAGGAGACGCCCGACGGCAAGTTGAAAGCGGTGCACTCGCGGCACGAATATTACACGACTCCCCTGGCAGGCTCGACCTCCAGTCCCGAGCAGTATTACGGGGAATGCGAGGTAACGAGCTCATAGGCTCGCGGCTCGTTCTCTTACTGATTCTCGTGGGCCTGAATGAAGTCTTTGGCCCGTTTGATACTTCGCTGGGTTTGGGGGTTGTCCGGTGCCAGGCGAAGATATTCCTTGAACTGCTTTACGGCCTCGTCAAACTTGCTCTCCAAGCGGAACAGTTCGCCGAGGTCGAAGTGGGCGTTGTAATGGTTCGGATTAATCCGAACCGCCTCGCGCAGAGCCTCGGCGGATTCCGCATCCTTTTCCATATCGGCCAGCGCGATTCCGAGATTGTAGTAGCCCATTGCGGAATCCGGATCGATCCGGACGATTTCGCGAAACTCGATGACGGCTTCAGGGATACGCCGCTGCCGCGCGAGAGCGATAGCGAGGTTGTTATGAGCATCGATCCAGTCGCGATCCAGGCGGATCGCCTCGTGGTATTCGGTCATCGCGTCGGCGTTGTTCTGTTGAGCTGCCAGAATCAGACCAAGATCGCTGTGAGCTAAGACGGAGTTCGGATCCAATCGCAGCGCTTCTCGCAGTTCTGTGACGGCTTCGGGAAGTTTCCCTTCGACCCGCATAGCGCCGGCCAGCTTGATATGGCCCGCGGCGGAGGATGAGTCCGCCGCCAGCGCCTTCCGGTATTCTGCTTCAGCCGGCTCGCCATCGTCTGCATCGGTCAAAACGTCGCCCATTGCGTAATGCGCGTCCGGAAAATCTGGAGCCGTCGCGATCGCTGCCTCCGCAATCCTCTTGGCGCGAGCTTTGCCGTCCGGCAAGGGGATGCGCGCCGAAGTAAGACTTTCTTCGGTCTTGGCCAGCGCTGCAGTGACTTGTGCGGCCATGAGCTTCACCTGAAGCTTCGTCAGAAGGATCTGCCGTTCCTGAGACGTTTTGGAACCCGCTGGTTCCACCAGTTGCCGATGTAATTCCTCCATCTCTTTCCAGGTTTCGGTCAGCGCGTTTGCGGCTTCCTGATCTTTACGCAGTCTCCGCAAGCGGTTCGCGGCGGCGGGAAGATCCAGGCGCGCGAGAACATCGACATGCACTACTCCTTTTGCTGCCGCAGCCTGAGGCGGCTGTTCCTGCGGTTCGACTATCGTCATGGTGAATGCGTTGACTTGAGCCGGCGTGAGTTTGAGAGCTGTCACCTCGTCGAATGCCTGGAGCCTGGCTGAGGCTTCCAATAGAGCAGTCCTCGTCGCGCCATAAAGAGCCCACCGCTTTGCCGATTCGGCTGTCTCGCCATTCGCAATCTTCTGTTCGCCGGCCGATCGAATCTCAACTGGTGACTGACCGAAAGCGCAAATTGCGCAAATCAGGACAGAGATGGAGAGGAGGATCTTTTTCGCCATGTTGGCGATTATCTCAGCTGCCGGGCCGCCACATGCAACCTAAGAGTTCCTGAAGTTTTATTCAGGAAATTGCCCGGCGTCCCTCGAGACTTTAAAGAAGAATTAAGGAACTCTTCAGTAGGCAACCATTCTTTCTGGAATTAACCTAAGCCCTCTGCAAATGTCACATCAACTTCATTCCAGATTCAGGCTCATTGTCAGGTTGGAGTTAATACCTGAATGCCTGCCTCTCCTGCCTTTTCGTAGTAATAAATACTCCCGCCAAGCTGGCAGTTCCCGCTCAGGGACTGCCAGCCCTATAACTACTGAAGAGTTTCTTAACCTTTTGTCTGGATCGACTGGCGGAATACGCGGTCGCGGATGGGCAAATCGGTATGCGACTCAATCGACATCGCATCTACGCTCCAGCCGTCGCCGCACCAGTGAATGTTCACGGATCGCAACGAGCCGGACGAGTCACGCACATAAAACGCGCTGCCGAAGCCGTTCGTGGCAAGCAGGCCCGGCTGTCCTGCAGGTTGCTGCGTGATCAGCCAATACGCCGCCGCCAGGGTCGTTTCGACGCCGGTATCATCTTTCCAGGCTGCGAGGATTGCGGAGTGGGATGCATTACGCTGAAGTTCGAACCATTCCAGACTGAGAGGCGCCGCCGCGGCTTCGCGCTTCGCAGAGAACCATCGCACGAAGTTAGGGAGGACGGAAACCAGCCGCAGGGATGCCCGGCCCGTCATATCGGGCGCGAAGGCCTGCGCGGCAGTAAGTCCGCCCGTAAGGGGAATAGCAATCATTCCCCCTCGGACAAGCAATGAATCCATTGAAAGCCCCCGGAAACTATGGTGTGGCGGCGTTGAGCCCGCCCTTGGTCGTGGTGAGTCTCTCTACAGGAATTCCGTGCTCCTTCATCAATCTGGTGACCAGTTCGACCGCCTCGGTCTTATAGCTCGACGACTGCATGTTGACCATGACGCCCGTGGCCCAGTCCAGGACAGATTGTCCCTTCGATCCGGTCCGGATAAATGTGCCGGCCGTGAATTGACTGACGGCCGTGAGATCGGCTCCGTGATCCACCAGATATTGGATGCCGCGCACGAAGTTCTTGTGAGCGGCCCCATGCAAGGCCGTCACGTGGTCTTTGTTGGCGGCGTTGATCGGAATTCCGGAATCGACCAGAATCTTCAAAGCTTCAAATGTTTCATCCGGCGTGCCGAAATCTTTCGTGAAACCGTCGCCGTAGCCGACGCCGGACAACGCCATTAAAGCCGTCGTTCCATCGTCGGTTGTAATCTTAGGGTCGGCGCCGTGTGCCAGCAGATATTTCATGACCTCCAGGTCTGCGCAATAAGAGGCCCGGAGGAAAGCGGTGGCCCCGGAATCCTTCAACCATGAAGTGGCGCCGTAGAGTTCGGAGCCCGCTTTGATGCGGGCATTGACGTCGGCGCCTTTTTCGACGATCAGGTGAATGACGTCGAGCAATGCAGCATTGTCTATGACGGGATTCGGGACGGTGCCCGTTTCCCGGGTTCGCGCCTTCTCCGCAAGGAACAACGGCGTCCAGCCTTTGGCGTTTGCGATCTTGACGTCGGCGCCGCGCTCAATCAAGGCTTTGGCGGTGGCGGCATCGCCGTTCTGCAGCGCGACGATCAATGCTGTCGTGCCGTTGCCGGATTGCTGGTTGATGGGAGCGCCGCCCTCGATGAGGGCTTTTATGGTGTCCAGGCCCCTTTCCCTTGTCGCCTCCATGAGGGCCGTGACGCCGCCTTTGGCATTGGCGCTCGCCGCGGGCGCGGATCCGGGATCCTCGGCGTCGTCATCACCGCCGCGGCGCCCGGCGCCGGCGGAGACCTTCGACGCGGCCTTGGGATTTGCGCCGCGGGAAAGCAGGAGGGTGACGACATCGGCATGGTTTTGTTCGGCCGCCCAGATCAGGGCAGTCGTTCCTCGCAGTGTCTCCTTGGCTTCGAGGTTCGCTTTGGCGTCCAGCAGCAGCTTGACCTTTTCGATGTCGCCCGAGCGCGAGGCCACCATCAGCGCCGTCTCGCCGTTGGAAAGAAAAGGCGCGTTGGGATCCACGCCGGCGGCGAGAAGCTTTGAGACCATAGCCGGAGAACCGCTTTCCGCGGCGATAAACAACGGTGTGGCGCCCAGCCGGTTGGACGCCGCGGGATCGGCGCCCGCCTTGATCAGCATGTCCGCTGCTTCGACGTTATCCCAGTGCGCCGCCCAGTGAAGCGCCGTGCTGCCGTCATTCTGCCGGGCGTTTACGTCCGCGTGCTGGACGATCAGTTTTGGGAGACCGGCAAAATCACGATTCATGACGGCGTCGGCCGCGACGCTGCTCCCAGCCCCGGCGCCTGCAGCGGCGAGGGGAAGGAGCAACGCCAGCAATCCGAAGCTCAATAACAGTTTCTGCTTCATAGTGGCTCGCTAGGTCAATGACACCGTAGCGGTGCTGTCACCGATACTTTCCTTTTCAATGCCGTACATGTGCAGCAGGCTCAGCAAAAAGTTGGATGTCGGGCCCTTTGCGACGATATTCCGCACCGTACCGGTTTTGTGCCGGCCGCTCGCGCCTCCGACGATCAGGCTCCCGACGTTAACGTGGCTGTGCTGATTCGCGTTACCCATGTTGCTTGTCCAAAGTACCAGCGAGTTATCCAGCATGTTGCCGTCGCCGTCGGGTGTGTCCTTCATCTTCTGGAGGAAGTTCGCCAGCAGCTTCGTATGGTAGCGGTTGATCTTGGCATAGTCTTCACGCCGGACCGGATCTTCGCCATGATGCGACGAAGCATGGTGGGCGGTGTTCACGCCGGATTCCGGATATGACGTCGAGCTTTCGTCACGCACCAGCAACAGCGCGGAAACGCGCGTGATATTGGCCTGGAAGGCCAGGAACTGCAGATCCCACATCAGCTTGATGTGCTCGTCGATGGATCGCGCGGCGCCGTCTGAAACATCCACGTCTGGCGCTTCCAATACGGCATTGGCCGACAGCTGCACCCTGCGCTCGACTTCACGCACATTTTCGAGGTAATCGTTCAAGCGCGAGCGGTCGGCGGGTGACAGCGTCTGGTTCACCGAGGAAATGCGGCCCATGACGCGATCCAGAATGCTCGCATTTGCTTTTTTGCGCGCCAGGCGCTGTTCGGGCGACGCCCCATCGCCATACAAGCGCTCAAAAACCACTTGAGGACTGATTTCATGCGGCAGCGGCTTGGTGGCTCCAGCCCAGGAAATCGAATTCGTGTATGAGCAACTGTAACCCCAGCCGCACACGCCCGTGTTCGAACCGGGATCTTCGATGCCGACCTGCAGTGAAGGCAGCAGGTCGTTCTGGCCGTACTTCTGCGCGATCAATTGGTCGACACTGGGGCCCAGAAATATGCCGGTCCTGCTCGGCGGCGCTCCCGTCATTGATGCGGCAAGGCGGGCATGATCGCCTCCCGTCATTCCCGGAGGGGGCATGGAAGACGTGGCGTCCAGACCCGCAACAATCGTCAACTGTTCCTGGAACGGTTCCAGCGGCTTGTGGATGAAGCCCAGACCGATGTTGCGTCCCGAAGTGGGGGCGAGGTCCGTATCGTTCGAATCGTGCCAGTATGTGCACGCCCACCCGTGGGCAGACACCAAACCAAGAAACCGCGGCGCCGCGGGAACGGCCGCGGTTCTTGCCAGCAGAGTCCCGGCCGGACACATGGCATCGAGAAAAGGAAGCGCAATCGCAGCGCCGGCACCACGGAGAAGTGTGCGGCGGGACATGTGTTGCTTAGTATTGAACATGGTATCTCCCGATTAATGTTGTTAAGAACTCTAATGGCGGCTGTCGGCGACAGCGTTACCTGGAACCTGATTCCTCTGAAACTCCTGACTCTCGACGATCCCGAGAATCAACAATGAAAACCGATTATCATGAGCCCTGGCGTTCGCGGCGACCTTTCGAACTGCGGGCATGTCGTAGAATTTCACGCCGCGGCCAAGAGCGTAAGTGAACAACCGCTCGGTCAAGGTCTCCACAAAGCGCGGCGAGTAGCGAAGGAGTGCCTGCCGCAGTTCCGCGGGACCATTGAATTTCGTGCCGTCCACAAGACTTCCGGTCAAATCCAGCTTCCGGCCGGCGTCTGTCGTGCGATAGGCGCCTGCAGCATCGAATGCCTCCAGAGCGAATCCGATGGGATCCATCATTTTGTGGCACGAAGCGCAGGTAGCGCTGATCCGGTGCTGCTCCATGCGGTCCCGCATGGTCGCTGGAGCGGGACCTCTGGAGTTGTTTTCCTTGAATGCGGGCACGCCGGGCGGCGGATCCGGCGGAATCACGCCGAGGATATTGATCAGCACCCACTTCCCGCGCCGGACTGGTGAAGTCCTGTCCGCATTCGATGTGACGGTAAGCATGCTGCCCTGCCCCAGCAGTCCGCGGCGCATATCCAGCTCCGGACCGAGCTGGACCCGGCGGAAACGGCTCCCGTAGACACCCGGGATCCCGTAGTACTTTGCAAGTCTTTCGTCTACGAATGTGTAGTCCGCATTCAACATATCCACGACGTTCCGGTCCTCGCGCACGACACTCTCGAACAGCATCTGCGTTTCGGTCCGGAAATCCTGCCGGAGGTTATCGTCGAAGTTCGGAAAAATATCGTCGACGCGGGTGACGGATTGGAGGTTGCGCAATTGCAGCCATTGACCGGCAAAGTTGCTCATGAACTCTTGCGATCGGGGATCGGCAAGCATGCGCTTGACCTGCTTCTCCAGCATCCCTGGACTGCGCAGCCTGCCCTGGGTTGCGATGGTTCGAAGCTCTTCATCAGGTATGCTGCTCCACAAGAAAAAGGAGAGGCGCGAAGCAAGCTCGATATCGCTGATCGTATAAGATTGAGCGGGACCGCTATTCCGGGCCACAGCCGGTACGGCTTCCGTCCGGTAGATGAACTCCGGATCGGAGAGGATCATCTGAAGGCCGCGTTCGATTCCCGCTTCGAAATCGCTTTCCTTGCGGCCTGCATCGTATTCCGCCAGCACCGCTTCAAGACTGGATGCTGTGACAGGCCGGCGGAAAGCCTTGGCGGCAAGCCCCGAGAGTATCTTCCGGGCGCACGGCGCCTCTTCAGCTGCGCTGGCGGGATGGCATAGCAGAATGAGATCGCGAGGGCCCGTGTGCTCCGGACGAAGTCCGTCATAAGGCCCAGTGATGAGCAATGCGTTGACGTGCGGCACAAACGTGAACCCATTGACGTTGCCCGGCAAATGGAATGCGCGATCGAAATACTTGTTGAAATCGTCGCTGGGGATCAGATTCCGTCCGATGAAAGCCAGCTCCACGGTCCGAAGGCCCGCCCGAACCGGCACGCGCACTTCGTATTTTGTATCTGATGCATTACGCGGCGCTTCTTTCTCCACGCTCCACACGTGCAGCCGTATACCGTCCACGGTCAGTTCCAACTGCTCGCCGGCCGCATCGCCGTGCAGCCCTCCGGCGTTCGATCTCACCGGTGTCCAGTTGAATGCGTAGGTTCCGTCGGCTGGAAAGAAGTGATGGACCTCCAGTCCGCCGCGGGTTCCAAACGACATCCCTTCAACCTGCCGGGTCTGGGAATAGTCCGATGGAACCACGTATGACTTCTGCACTGTCGAAAATTCATGCCCCAACGCCAGCCTGCTGATCTTCGCGGCTGCGGACACGTAGGATTCAACCAGAGCGGGCGAGGTACCCAGCGCGCCCGCGATGTTGTCGAACCCGTCGCTCGTGTCATCCACTGGCAGAAAAGTGGCCGGATCGACCTCCATCCCCAGCAGGTCGTGGATGGCATTGGCGTATTCCCGGCGGTTCAGCCGGTGCGGACCCGGCGGAGTGAACGTCGGCTTCGCGGCTGCGGCAAGATCCAGGCGCTTCTCCAGCGACGACGCCAGAAAATCGTAAGTCGCCGCGTCCGGACGCTTCATGTCGGGCGGAGGCATCATCCCCGCGCGCAACTTGCGTACGATCTTTTCGCCGATTTCCGCATGCTCGCCGATCCTGGCCACATCGAGACCCTGCAGACTGAGCCCGCCTGTCTTGGCCTTATCGTTGTGACAACTCACGCAGTATTCATCAAGGACGGCCCGCTCGCGCCCCGCCTCCTGGGCCGCCGGCGCCTGGGCCGCCTGCAACCTCGTGCCGGAGGGCGTGACCAGCGCCATCGTCACGAGCGCCAATAGAAGGCCTGCCGACGAACCGACAATGCCGCACGAAAAACAGCTCTTCATATATGTAATCACCGTCGTCGAAGCTTACCGATTTTGAGATGTTATTTGGAACAAGATGGTTTGGCAACTTACAAGTCGCTTAAGATTTTTTAAGGCAGACTTTCAGGCGAAAGTGCTGTGCTATGGTTTCGAGAGGAGTTCACCATGTCCATTGCTACGGAGCGCGGCGATGCGGGCGAAACGAGCCTGCCCGGGGGCATTCGCATTTCGAAGGCGGATCTGCGAGTCGAGGTTTACGGCACATTCGATGAATTGATTTCCTCGATCGGGTTTGCCCGGGCTATTTGCCCGAATGCGAATCTTCAGGAACTCACGAAGTCCATCCAGCGCGAACTGTTCAAAGTGGGCTCGGCCGTGGCCACGCCACCGGAAAGCCGAAAACCGATGCCGGTCATCGCCGATGAAATGGTTCAGCGCCTGACGGAAGAGGTCCATCGGATCGAAGCGACCGAAGGCCTGTTGGCCGACTGGTCGATTCCCGGCGAGGATCCCTCATCTGCAGCCTTTGACGTTGCGCGTACAGTCTGCCGGCGAACCGAACGCCTCGCCGTGCGTCTGGCCCAAGGCGGCGTTTCGATACAGCCCAACGTTCTGCGGTATCTCAACAGACTCTCCGATCTGCTTTGGCTGTGTGGCCGTCTGGTCGAGGTCGAACTCCAGATCAATTCAAAGCTGCGCAACGACGATAACAAAGGACCACGCTGGTCGCGTGCCTGGTAGCACGCTCGCGCGAGGCGGAACACAAGAAGCACAAGAGGCACAAGAGCGGATGCATTCCTCTGCCTCTTGTGCCTCTTGTGCTTCTTGTGTTCCTTTCCCCTCCGTTGTTACGTCGTCATCTTGATGACCGGATCACTCCATTCGCTCCAGCCCGATTTTCCAAAAGCGCGAGCCTGGAAAACGTAGACTTTGCCTGGAGTAAGGCCGCTGACCACAGGCGCCGGCCGGGCGCTCGGGGCCTGTATTGTGGTCCAGGACGCCGGCGGCGTGTTGTTCGGTCCCTGCTCACCCGATTGGATTTCGAGCATGCGTGTGCCGGCTTGAGGTTCGACGAAAACCTTCTGCTGGCCGGGACCGTCCTGCACGAGCTTTTCGACTACCGATTTGATCAATGGCGGGGCCGGCGTCGGGCCCGCCATCACCTGGAAACCGGCGGCCGTGATCACCGTCGGGTCGGTACCCGAGACGTCCTCGACGTAGACCGCCTCCTTCTTGAGCATCTTTACAAACGCCCTGAATTGCTTATTCCTCTCGGCGATGGCAGTTTTGCCGCCGTCCTGAGCCGCTGCAACGGAAGTGCTGAGACTCTGCAACCCGCCTTTCAAGTCGGCTATGGCGATCGGCGGTGCCGTCAGCTTCGGGTTGCCATCCATACCGTTCACCGCGGCCGTGCCCGCGGATACAAGTTGATCGGGCGTCAGCCGATTGAAAATCATCGCCACACGCGCCAGTTTAGTCGTTGAATTGGACATAGTTCCCCTTTTGCCCTTTCGGGACTTTGTAATGGGTTAGCGTTGGGTTGTGGACCGCGTCTCGGTTGCGCCGCGGATGCTTCTACTAAGGCAAGCGGGTGCCCAAAAACGGCGTGATGGCGCCCAAAAGCGCAACTATGTGTTTTCAATGACTTAAGCGAATGCGATGGGTATTCGACATCGGGTTTTTCGCACTTGTGCGAAAAACCATTCGCAGAAGTGCGAAAAACGGAGGTGGCCGGCCGCCTTTGAGACGTCAAAGCCGCGCCCGCATTGTCGACCGAAAAGTCACAACGTCGGGCGAAAATTGACGTTGTCGAATGAAAATCCACAACGTCGAGCCAAATCTCACGTTGTCGGACGTAATTTCATCTCGTCGAGCGAAAGTTGACATTGTCGAGCGAAAATTCACAACGTCGGGCCAAATCTCACGTTGTCGGACGTAATTTCATCTCGTCAAGCAGCAACCGACGTTGTCGAACGGCGGACTCCGGTTGTACGTCGATGGAGACCGCGCGTCCGATCGAGAGCAGTGGTGCCAGTAGACGGCGCAGTCGCATTGAGCCTCCAGTAGCGCGGCAAAAGGCCGCCCAGAGAGACTTTTGGCGGCTACTTCTTCGGGCCTGGAGGGGTTGCTATTTGGCCGCGGCTTTCCGCATCGCTATAGCCCTTATGGTGATCGGAAAATTCATGGTCCCTGGATGTCCCTTCGCCAAGTGGCACTCCTGCCGGATGCGGGTCAAACTGGTGCGGATACCAGTAATGCATGTGGCATTTTTCGCAGGCCTGATCGAGCTGATCGCCGAGGTCGAGCATTTGATCGGCATCCTTCTTGTCGATCGCATCCAGCAGAAGCTTCGTGGAGTCGTAAAGGCCATGGGTATAGTTTACCCAACCGGCTCGATCGGCATCGATCAGCGCCTTGATTTCTTCAGGACCTTCCTCGATGCCAGGGTTCTCGGATTTTTCTCCGGGTTTCGCGACCAGGCGGCCTGGCATTTGAAGAAGATTACTGGCTTCGAGAAGCGCGATCGCGTGGTTGCGGGCCTCCTTCCAATCGTCGTCGGTTTTGGGCCTTCGGTCAATCACGCCTGTGGCGGTCTCCTCGGTTGAAACGGCATCCCAGAGCCAGTCGGAGTTATAGTCGACCTCAGCGTCCATCAGATCTTTGATTGTGGCAGTAGGCCGGTACTGCGGCTCGCTGATAGATCCCGCGGGAGCCGCCGGTTTCGAGGAACACCCCCCGGCCAGAAGCGATAAAGCGGATGACAAAAGAAACAAAAAAAAATTTCTGATTAATAGCGTGTGTTTAAGAGACATTCGAATACACCATTGTTAGTCGCCGAAGGACGATCGTCCGAATGGACAAGCTAGCCGGTTTCTGGTTTCCTGAAGAGTTCCTGGATTGCTGTTCAAAGTCGCCGTTCAACAAAGAGATCAGCCACAAAAGGCACAAGAGGGAGGGATGTCTTTTGTGCCCTTTGAGGCTAATCTCCCCGTCTAAGCTTGGAAACCGGCTAATCGGACTTCCTCAAGCTGGGCGCCGCGTCGGGCCGCTTCTCATTGGGGTACCAGTATTGCAGATGGCATTTCTCACAGGCTTCGTCGATGTCGTTACCGACGTCGAGAAGCTTGTCTTTGTCTTTGGCCTCGGCCGCTTGCAAGGTTTTCATGGTGGCATCATGCAGGTCGTGCGCATGTTTGAACCAGGCTGCACGGTCCTTGTTGATTGCGGCTTCGATCTGGTCCGGGGCGAGTTCAACGTTCGGATCGTTGGCTTTCTCGCCTTCTTTCGCAACTTTGCGGCCGGGCATCTGCAGCAGGTTCGTGGCTTCCAGCAGCATGATGGCGTGATTGCGGACCTGCTTCCAGTCTTCGTCGGTTTTTGGATACTTCTCTTCGACACCCTTGGCGCTGACAATGGTCTCGACGGAGTCCCAGATGTAATCCGATCCCGGATCGACAAGAGCATCCATGATGTCTTTTACACTCGCCGTAAGCTGATACTCCGGCTGCGGCTCAACCTTGGCAGCCGGCTGAGTTTGCTGCTGCGCACATGAAGCCGTCATGACGGCCGCTATCGTGCAGACAAATCCCAAAAACCTTCGCATTGAAACCCTCCTCAAAAAAATGGCATGTTATCGCGGGCTGCCCGGATTGTATCTGAAGAATCGCTGAATTTTTCTTAAGAAAGCGATGAGCAACAAGTCCGGCCTTTCGCCGACCGTTCATTGGTGGGACTCCTGCGGCTTCTCCGGAAATACTGGCTATGGCTTCCAGTTCACTCACCGTGCACCAGTGCTTTCAAGATATGCTGGTCGGCGGGACCATGGACAGCATCCTCGATGTACACCACCTCTCTGTGAACTTTCGTCGGCGCCATGTGCTGCGCGACCTGAGCTTCAAGGTCGAACGCGGCACTTCGCTCGCGATTCTCGGGCCGAACGGCGCGGGCAAGACCGTGCTGTTTCGGTCGCTGATTGGTGCGACGCCCTTTGACGGCACGGTGCGCTGGGCCGCCGGCACGCGTATCGGCTATGTGCCTCAGAAGCTGGACCTCGAGCGTGACATCCCGATCACCGGACTCGATTTTCTGACCGCACGCAGCGCGCTCGCGCGTGGCACGCGGGCCGACGTCTCTCGTGTGCTGGAGCTCGTCGGCATTGCCCCCGACGTGGTGAGACAGCCGATAGGCGTGCTCTCGGGCGGCCAGTTCCAACGTTTGCTGCTCGCCTTCGCGCTGCTCGGCGATCCGAACGCGCTGCTGCTCGACGAGCCGACCGCGGGAGTGGACGAGCCGGGGCAGGAACAAATCAACGAGCTTGTCAGCATTCTTCAGCGCGATCACGCGCTTACCGTGCTGTTCATTTCGCACGAGCTCACGGTGGTGACCCGCTACGCCACGAACGTGCTCTGCCTGAGCCAGAGCGCCGCATGCTTTGGTTCGCCACGCACCGTTCTGACGCCGAAAATCCTGCGAGACATGTACGGGACGGACGTGCATTATCACATCCACGATCACGCCGATGGCCGTTGATGTATTGGCCCTCGCGGTAGTGATGGCCGTGGCCTCCGGCCTGATCGGTTGCTTTGCCGTGATGCGGCGGATGTCGCTGGCGGCCGATCCGCTTTCGCACGTCGCGCTGCCCGGTATCGGCGTCGCCCTGGCGCTACGGATCCATCCGATCTTCGGCGCCGCGGCGCTGCTGTTCTTCGGCGCGCTCCTGGTGTGGGCGCTCGAGCAACGGACCCGTGCCGCCACCGAAACGATGATCGGCGTTGTCTTTTCCGCGGCGCTGGCTGTCGGAAGCATGATCACCACGGGCGAGGATCTGATAGGGGCGTTGTTCGGCACCAACAGCGCGCTCAGCAGGCCGGAGTTGATCTTCGGCCTCGTCGGCGCGGTAGCAGTGATCGTCTTCATCATTACACAACGGGACAGGCTGATCCTGATGCTCGTGTCGACAGAAGTGGCCCGCACGGCCGGGATCAACGTCGGCCGCCTGAATCTGCTGTATCTTGAAGCATTCGCGCTGACGATTGCGCTCGGGCTGCGCTACCTGGGGGTGCTGTTGATGGGGGCTCTGATTATTGTGCCCGCCGCCACCGCAAAGGGACTGGCACGCAATCTCACAGGCATGCTGTACATGGCGGCCGGTATCGCTGTACTGGCCACCGTCGTCGGTACCTGGGCGGCGATTTACCTCAACCGGCCCAGCGGCCCGCTGATCGTGATGACGGCGACAGGCGTCTTCCTGCTTAGTCTTACACGAGAGCCCGCCTAAATGCCACGCCGAGCGGAGGGTATTCTCCTATTGGCACCTGGCGGCAAGCGTGGGCTTCTCGCAATACTTATCGTGGCAGTTCGCGCAAGCCGTTGTCATCTTGTCCTCGGCCGAAGAGAGGCCGATCGCTGCTGTGAACAAAACCAACACCGAAGCTACTTTCGCGAATCGGATTTGTGTGTCCTGTCGTGAATCAGTCGACGATTCCGTCTTCCTTTGCAGCTTGTTGAGCGCGCTTGTCGTTGGGATACCAATAATGAAGGTGGCAATTTTCACAAGCCTTGTCGATGCTGTCGATCGCCTTGAACAATGCGTCCTTATCTTTGGCGTCGACAGCCTTCAGTGTCATCGCCGCCGCATCCTGAAGCCTTCGCGCGCGCCGGAAAAAGCCTGGACGGTCCCCGTCCACAAGCTTCTGGATTTCCTCCGGCTGGAGTTCCACCTGGGGATTCTTGGACTTTTCGCTCGGATGCGCGACCTTCCGGCCCTCCATCGTCAATAGATTCGGCGCTTCCATAAGAATGAAAGCGCGATGACGCACTTCCTCCCACTCTTCATCCGTCTGCGGAGCTTTTTCTCTAACGCCGTTCTCGTCGGCGATTTCCTGAACTGATTCGAATAGGAAGTCTCCGCTGGGATCGACCATCGAATCCATGATGTCCTTGATCGTTGCGGGTTTCAAAAGATCAGGTGGCGCGGGCGCTCTGGAGCACGCGCCCGATACCGCAGCGAGGACGCCGGCCAGGAACAGGTTGGATATTCTCATAACGGTCTGCGGTACATCATTCTAGGTGAAAAACGGCGAGGGAATTCTCGAAAGTTTCTGAAGTTTTCGACAGATTCATACTTCGTTGTTTCCTCCATCAGGTTCGACGTCAGTCTTGATGGAGTTCCCTGGCAAATCCGTCCGACACCTTGCGAACAATCGATCTGATTTGCGGAATGGAGCTTCGAACTCTCGATCAATACGATGCGTATTACCAGGATCGGGATTGGCGGAAGCCTCTGCCGGTGATCATGGCGCGGCCCCATGACTGTCGATATCGGCGGGAACCATAACGACCTATCGGCCTGATTTATCGGAATGGGAAGCAGACTTAAGAAGGAGGAGAAAGAGTTAATGAAGTGCCGGGTCTGCGGCAGCAAACTGGAATCGGTTGACCGGTTTCCGAATAAACTGACGATTGAGGACTTTCTTCGGGGCTAACGGCTCCAGCGTGAGAAAGTCCGATTAGCCGATATCCAATCTTCAACAAAGAGATTAGCCACAAAAGGCACAGAAGGGGACGCAGACTTTTGTGCCTTTTGTGGCTAATCTCTTACTTGTTATAGGATGTACGTCGAATTTGATCAGGCCTTATGACCGCATGAACCACGTTCCCGAGAGAAATCCTCACCCGGACGGAATCCCCTTGCCGCCAAGTTCGCATGCGAAGCCCGTGAATACCTTCGGCCCTGCGATGGAGCTCGAACTCGAGCTGCGGCGTGTGGTCCGCGGCGAAGTCCGCTTCGACGCCGGTGCGCGCGCGATCTACGCCTCCGACGGCTCGAACTACCGCCAGGCCCCAATCGGCGTGGTCGTTCCTCGCGATAACGACGATGTGATTGCGGCCATGGCGGCCTGCCGCAAGTTCGGCGCGCCGGTCTTGTCGCGGGGTGCGGGAACCAGCCTTGCCGGGCAGTGCTGCAATGTTGCGGTTGTGCTCGACTACACGAAGTACATGAACCGGATTCTCGAGATCAATCCGGCGCAACGGTATGCCTGGGTTCAGCCCGGTGTCGTCTGCGATACGCTTCGCGATGCTGCGGAAACCTATCAGCTCACCTGGGGGCCCGATCCTTCCACGCACAACCGATGCTCTCTGGGCGGGATGATCGGCAACAACTCGTGCGGCACTCATTCGTTGTTCGCGGGAAAGACGGCGGACAATATTGAGGAACTCAAAATCCTCCTGTACGACGGCACGCAACTGACCGTCGGGCCGACTCAACCGCAGGAACTCGATGCCATCGTGGCGGCGGGAGGGCGGCGCGGCGAAATCTACGGCGCTTTACGCGGGATTCGGGATCGCTATGCGGACCTGATCCGTTCGAAATACCCGGCCATTCCGCGGCGGGTGTCGGGCTACAACCTCGAACAGTTGCTCCCCGAAAACGGTTTCAACATCGCGCGGGCGCTGGTGGGAACGGAAGGCACGTGTACCGCTGTGCTCGAGGCAAAGGCCAGGCTCATTCCAAGTCCGCAATACCGCTCGCTGGTCGGCCTCGGTTACCGCGACGCGTTTGCCGCCGCGGACCACGTCCCGGAGATACTTGCCCTCGAGCCGATCGGCCTGGAAGGCTTCGAAGGAGCGATGATCGACGGACTCCGGCGGAAGGGCGCGCCGAATCTCGAATTGATTCCCGAGGGCCGCGGTTACCTGCTCGTCGAGTTCGGAGCCGATGCCCCCGGCGCCTCCGAGCAACGCGCGAGCGAGCTGATCGAGCGTTTAAAGCGGCTTCCGGATCCTCCGAACATGCGTCTGTATACGAAGGCAGCGGCGAAAGCCGTGTGGCGCATTCGCGAATCGGGACCACGGGCCGCCGGCGGCGGGCCCGGCATGCCGCCTCGCTTCGAAGGATGGGATGACGCCTCCGTTGCTCCGGACAAGCTTGGCCCCTACCTGCGGGAATTGCGGCAGCTCCTGGACTCCTACAACTATCAGGCCGCGTACTACGGTCACTTCGGCGACGGCTGCATCCACATGCAGGTGAGCTTCGACCTGTTCACCGGCCAGGGAATCCGCAACTATGCCGCCTTCATTGAGCGCGCCGCCGATCTGGTCGTGAAATACGGAGGTTCGCTTTCGGGAGAACACGGCGACGGACAGTCCCGCGGCGCGCTGCTTCCGAAGATGTTTGGTCCGGAACTGATGCAGGCCTTCCGTGATTTCAAAGCCGTCTGGGATCCGGAAAACAAAATGAATCCGCACAAGGCGGCCGTGGATCCGTATCCGCCTACAGAGAATCTGCGGCTGGGCGCAGATTACAAACCGAAGGATCCGCCAACGCACTTTGCTTTTCCGGAGGATCAGGGGTCGTTCGCCAAAGCTTCGCTCAGATGCATTGGTGTCGGCGCCTGCCGCAAAGGCAGCGAGGGCATGATGTGCCCGAGCTACATGGCGACACTCGAGGAGGAACACAGCACGCGGGGACGCGCCCGCCTGCTGTGGGAGATGCTTCAGGGCGAGGTCATCCAGGATGGCTGGAAAAGCGAACAGGTCAAACAGGCCATGGACCTCTGCCTGTCGTGCAAGGCCTGCAAATCGGAATGTCCGACCAACGTCGACCTGGCGACCTACCGGGCCGAGTTTCTGTCGCATTATTACGAGTCGCACTCGCGCCCGCTTGAGGCTTACGTGTTCGGCATGATCGACCGGTGGGCGCAGCTGGCTTCAGTCGCGCCGCGACTGGCGAACTTCGCCAACAATGCGCCGGGTGTCCGGCAGCTGCTCGGTTCCGCTCTGCACCTGGCTCCGCAGCGCCAGCTTCCCCGCTTTGCCACGCATACGTTCCAGCAGTTCGCTCGCCGCCGGCATGTGCCCGATACCGTCACGGCCGGAGCAACCCGCAACGGAAGCCGGCAAGTGATCCTCTGGGCGGATACGTTCAACAACTACTTTCATCCGCAAACCAGTGAAGCCGCCTACGAAGTGCTGACGCAGGCGGGCTTCGAAGTCAGTGTGCCGGCCGGACACTTCTGCTGCGGGCGGCCGCTCTACGATTTCGGCATGATCGGCCGCGCGCGATCGTATTTGCAGGAGATTCTCCGGAAGCTGGCCGGGCCCATCGATGCAGGTGTCCCGATCGTCGTGCTCGAACCGAGTTGCGCCTCCGTGTTTCGAGACGAACTGCGCAACCTGTTTCCGTCCGATGAGCGGGCCGAACGCCTGCGGAAGCAAACCTTCCTGCTCAGCGAATTCCTGGAACGGCAAGCCCCGCGCTATGTACCTCCCCGGTTGAACCGCGAGGTTCTGGTCCACGGTCATTGCCACCACAAGGCCATCCTCAAGATGACCGACGAAGAATCGTTGCTGAAGAAAATGGGCGCCGAAGTCAGGGCGCCGGATGCAGGCTGCTGCGGAATGGCCGGGCCGTTCGGATTCGAGAAAAGCAAGTACGAGGTCTCGCAGATCATCGGGGAGCGCCTGCTGCTACCTGCCGTGAGGGCCTCTGCGCCGGACACGCTGATCGTGGCCAACGGATTCAGCTGTCAGGAACAGATCGCGCATGGAACCGGCCGGCGCGCGATTCACCTGGCGGAATTGATTTACCTCGCGTCCCAATCTCAGAAATGAGGTTTCGCGCGGTCCTCGAACGAACGACGTCGACTACCGAAGAAGCCGGAATCTGACTGAAGGGGGACGAAACCACAAGATGCACAAGAGGCACAAGGAGAACGGTGCTGTTCTTGTGCCTTTTGTGCTTCTCGTGGTTCCTTCTCTGCTGTGCCGGCGGCACGATTCGTAATAGAATCCCACGGTGTAAACCGCGCACACAAGGAGCACAGAGAACATGACTTTCCAGCGAGTGATGGTGATGGTTCTTGCCTGTCTGAGTTTGCCGCTTTCCGGCCTGGCTCAGGTTCGTATCGTCCAGACCAATTCCGGGGGCGACAACATTCACCTGATCGACCCGGCGACAAACAAGGTTGTCGGCGAAGTCAAAGGCGTCCCGGTCAATCACGGCGCCGCCGCGTCTCCGGACGGAAGAACCCTCTATTTCAGCAGCGAAGCCGAACGGACGCTGGACGTCGTGAACGGAAAGACCCTGACGATTACAAAGAAGATCGCACTGAGCGGCCGGCCGAACAACATCACGGCGAGCAAAGACGGAAAACGCGTGTACGTGGCGATCGTTTCCGAGCCCGGTGCGATCGATGTCATCGACGCGGCGAAACAGGAAAAGATCAAAACGATCCCGGCAATGGGCGGCGTCCACAACGTTTACCTGACGCCGGATGGGAAATACCTGGTCTCCGGATCGATCGCGAGCGGCATGATGTCGGTTTTCGATTCCAGAACAGACGAACTCGCCTGGACACTAAAAACGGAGGGCGTGCGGCCCATCGTATTCGAAACCGATTCCGACGGCTCCACGAAGCGCGCTTTCGTTCAGGTTTCCGGATTCCACGGTTTTGTCGCCGTCGACTTTGCCGGGCATAAAGAAATGGCCAGAATCAAGCTGCCCGACATCCCGGTCGAAGAACGCGCGAAAGGAACATTCCAGGGCGCGCCGTCGCACGGCATGGGCGTCACTCCGGACGGAAAGACGCTGTGGGTTACCAGCCGGATGAACCGGCGCGTCTACGCGTATTCGCTTCCCGATCTGAAGCTGCTCGCCGAAGTGCCGGTCGGCAACGATCCGGACTGGATCACCATGACACCGGACGGAAAGATGGTCTACGTGGCGAATGCCGAATCCAACTCGGTGTCGGCAATAGACACGGTCGCGAGGAAAGAAGTCGCGCGCATCCCGGTCGGCGAGAACCCCAAGCGGAATATAACGGTCGTCATGAAGTAAGGACTGTGAAGACTTATTGGAGGTTGCATCATTGGAGGTTTCTGCAGTTCTAAATTTGAAATGCAGAAACCTCCAATGATGCAACTTCCAATAAGCTTATTTCTTGCCGTAGGCCCTGTTCAGGTAGTCCACCAGGCTGGGAACCTGGGCCTCTTTCACATCTGCACCGTACTTCACCATCGTGGTGACGACGTCCTGCCAGTCTTCGCGCTTATAAAAGCCCTGAAACTTTTTCACTTCGTTTAATCCGTGGCAGGCCGTGCAGCTGGTGTCCAGAATCTTACGGCCTTCTCCGAAGTAGTCGGCAAGATATTGAACCAGGACCGGAGATTGTTCCGCGCTGAGCGCCGCGCCGTTCTGCATCATCCGGTCGATGACCATTTTCCAGCCGTCCTGACCGAGTCCCTCGTTCTTTGCGACCGCATCCAGCCCGTGACAGGACGTACACGCCATCTCGAAAATCGGCTTGCCGGGGCCCTCGGGCAGCTCGACCGTGGCCTGCCTCATCGCGCCGAAACCGGCCGAAGCGAGGAATAGCGTCCCCACTATGTAGATCGTCTTCTTCAAGCTAGTTTGCATCTGAAGAATCCGACGGCATGGGACTGCGGACAAGGCGGATATATTCCACGTCGGAGGTGACAATCAGACCGTCTTCGATCATCGATTCGATCGTAGGCATCGCCTGGTCGAGTTTCTCCGCCGATTCGATCACCGAAACCATCACGGGCAGGTCGTGCGACAGGTGAAACGCGCCTTGCTTATGCGTCTCGCCGGTCAGGCCGTAACTCATAATGCCCCGGTAAACCGTGGCGCCCGCGATGTCCATCATGCGGAGTTGCTTGACGATCGCGTCATACAAAGGTTCACCGTTCCACTTGTCGCCTTCGTTCATATAGATTTGCAGCAGTTTTCCCTTGCCCTGCTGTTTCTGGTGGGACCGCGTGGATTCCTCTGTTTTCCCCTGCATGGCGGACTTGACGATTATTGTGTCGTGAATTTCGACCAGGCCATCCGTCACCATGTCGTATATCGTCGGCAGCAAAGCGTTAACTTTATCTTCGCTCTCCACAAACTCGACACGAATCGGCAGGTGTTCCGTCAGCAGTTCCGTCCGTGTCGTGTGCATCACGTGGTGCGGGCCGAAGCCTGCCAGCGCCCGGCTCGCGGTGGCACCCGCAACCCCCTTGTGCATGAGATAGGTCAGAACCGCCTCATACAGGGGCTGCATGTGATACTGGGTGTCTTCGTTGACATAAATGGTGACTTTCTTTGCCGAGCCTTTCTGAAGCATGATCACTCCCGAGTCATTTGACGATCGCGGAACCGAGCCAAACCGCGAGATACCCGAGCGCGACGCTTCCGACCACGTTGATCAATCCCATCCACATCGCACCGGCTTGTACGGCCTGAAATGTCTCGTATTCGAAGCTGGAAAACGTCGTATACCCTCCGAGGAAACCTACCACCAGCAGAAGCCGCCAATTCGGATTTGCCAGCCGCTGGGTCAAGAGCGTCATCATCAGACCAATTAAAAACGAGCCTGTTATGTTGATGACCATCGTGCCCAGTGAAGGAAAACGACCACCGGCTTTCTCCGCAATCGCGGTGCCAATCACATAGCGCGCAAGAGCGCCACCGCCACCGCCGAACAGCACCATGAGATATCTATCCAATGCCAGGCGTCTCCAGGATTTTGACTTGAAACGGCTGTGATAACCGGAAGGGCTCCCACAGCACGAACTGTAGGAGTTATTGGCTGCGTGGGCAGCATTAAGCGAACTCCACCGCTGGCGGAAATATACGACATTGTCCGAGCTCACCGCAAATGGAGACCCTGAAGATGTCGCGATTTTTCCCAAAAGTGAGTATCGTACCTGCGGGAAAGGAGCAAGCTATGGAAGAAGAGAAAATCAAGATCCCCGCGGAGGCGGTGGAACTGTATTCACGTTACATTCACGGTGAAATCGATCGCCGCGAGTTCTTCAGTAAAGTCTCACGATTCGCGATCGCCGGCCTTTCAACAGCGGCAATTGTCGAAAGGTTGATGCCGAATTATGCGCTGGGGCAGCAGATTCGGAAGGATGACGAGCGCATCAAAGCAAGTTACGAAACCATTCCGTCGCCGAATGGCAACGGCTATATCCGGGGCTATTTCGTCCGGCCGTTCAGCCAGGATACGCGCGCCGCGGCGGCGACAAAACTGCCCGCCGTTCTTGTGATACACGAAAATCGAGGATTGAATCCGCACACCGAGGATGTTGCACGGCGGTTTGCGCTGGAGAATTTCATCGCCTTTGCTCCGGACGCGCTGACGACCGTTGGAGGTTATCCGAGCGACGACTACAAGGGCGGCCAGTTGTTTAACGGGATCAATAAACCCAAGCTGACCCAGGATTTTGCCGCCTGTGCGCAATGGTTGAAGTCTCATGCCCTCTCCAGCGGGAAAGTCTGCGTCACCGGTTTCTGTTTTGGCGGCGGCGCGTCGAATACGCTAGCGACGCTGCTGGGCCCGGACCTCGCGGCGGCTGCTCCGTTTTATGGCGCCGCGCCTGCAGCGGCGGAGGTGGCGAAAATCAAGGCGGCGATATTGGTGCACCACGGAGCGCTGGACACGCAGACGGCCGGCGCCTGGCCCGCGTTTGAAGCGGAACTGAAGAAAAACAACGTTCCGTGCGAAGGCCACATCTGGCCAAACTCAGTGCATGGTTTCTTCAATGACGCCACGCCCGAACGCTACAACAAAGTCACGGCTCCCCAGGCCTGGAGTCGAACCATCGAGTGGTTCAATCAGTACGCCCGCGCCGCATCTTAGAATTGAGGATTGGCCGGATTCGTCCGGCCAATCCTCAATTCCAACAGGTTTGGCTTGACCTTCCGCTTCATATAGACAATGATTCGCAACTATTTCACGCGATCCTTATGCAGGATTTTGTACTGGTTCTTGTTTGGTTGAAGGGGGATGAATGAAAAAATGTATTGGAGCAATCATACTGCTATGTCTTGTGGGTTTCTGCCTGAACGGTTTCGGCCAGTCGGCAAACTCCATTATTGGAGGAACGGTACAGGATGTTTCGGGGGCGCTGATTCCGGGAGTGACGGTCACGGCGACCAATACCGGCACGGGAGTCGTCAATACGGCGGTGTCGAACGAATCGGGAACGTATCAGTTTCCCAGTCTCCAGCCGGGAACTTATAAGCTGCAGGCTGAATTGCCCGGGTTCGCGATCTCGGTTGTGAACAATTACGCGCTCGGTGGATCGGCGCAGGCGACGGTCAACTTTTCGCTACAGGTCGGTGCGACCACTACGGTTGTGGACGTCACAACCACGGCCGATGCTGCTTTGACGACGGCATCCAATTCCATAGGAGCGGTCCTGCCCGAGTACAAAGTTCGCGATCTGCCGCTGGCGACGCGCGACGTCTTCGGCCTTGTTGCGACCACGGCTGGCGTGCAGTCGAGCGGCGGCTTCACCGGAAACTTTGCGGGAGGCCGCCTGAGTGCCGTCAATACGACCCGCGACGGCATCAGCGTGACTGAAGGACGGTTTGAGAACGGCGCCTTCTCCGGCACGTATACGAGTCCCGATCTGGTCGAAGAAGTGAAAGTCGTCGTGGCTCCGATAGACGCCGAAACCTCCCGTGGTTCCGGCCAGGTCGCCATGGTAACGCGTTCGGGAACCAACCAGTACCGCGGCAGTCTGTTCTGGGTCAACCATAACTCCCTCATGGACTCCAGCAGCTGGTTCAACAATTTTGCCGGCGCCTCGAAGGATTACGATAACCGCAATCAGTTCGGCGGCCGCCTCGGCGGTCCGATACAAAAGAACAAGGCATTCTTTTTCTTCCTTTACGAAGGACAGCGCGATCTGAAAAGGCAGCAGGCTGCGGGCAATACGCTCACGGATATGGCCAGAAGCGGCATTTACAGGTATTGGCCGGGAGTCGACAATGCCAATGCCGCGGCCCTCAATCCCTCGGTCAACCGCAGCGGAGTACCTGTAATGCCGACCGGCGCTACCGGTCCCTTAGCCGCGGTTGATGTTTTCGGTAACTGTACGTTCCAGGGAGCTCCGGTTGCAAATTGCCGCTCCGTGCATGATCCGCTTCGTCCCGCAATCGACAACAGTGCATATATGCAGGAAACCCTCCGCCGCATGCCGTCTCCCAACGATTTCGTGACAGGGGGTGACGGTTTGAACACGGCAAGCATTCGCTTCACCCGCCGTGTCGAAGGCCTGGACCTGGCAAATGGAAACGGAACCGACGTCAATCGCGATCAGTTCAATACACGGCTGGATTACAACTTCAATTCGAGAAACAAGCTCAGCCTGATTGCAACCAAAGAACATACCTGGGGCGGCGCCGCCCAGGCCGGCCAGCGCGCCTGGCCGAACGGTTTTGACGGAATTGCAAAGAAGCATCCCGATCTGTATGCGTTCACCTTTACTTCGACGCTATCCAGCAATTTGCTGAACGAGTTTCGTATCGGCCGCAAACGGACAATCAATAGTCAGGATGCACCGGCCAATCGATCCGATGCGATCGGTAAGCAAGCTCTCCAATTCGAACCGGTCACGAACGGTATCATCTATTCGATAACTCCAACGGAATGGACGTCGTTCGATAAATACGGCGGCTTCGGCGTCTGGCGTTTCCAGGCCAGTCCGACATACACCATTGGCGATGACCTGAGCTGGACTCACGGCAAACATGCTTTCAAAGGCGGTGTCGAATGGCGTCGCGTCAGTTCCTACGGACATGGCGATTCCAATAACACGCCGCTCGTCTCCCTGGGCGCCGGGAGCTCTCCGGTATCCGTCATCGATGCGACGAATGGCATGAGCGCGAATAACCAGGCGGCTGCACGCAACCTGCTGACCGATCTTTCCGGATCGGTCGCCTCGATCAACGAAGCCTTCGGTATCTTGAGCCCGGCCAATACGTTGTTGCAGGGGCCGCCGGCGGTGCCTTTCAAATTATTCGGACAAATCCAGAGCGAGATGAGCGTCTACATGAAGGACGATTGGAAGTTCCGTCCGGATTTGACACTCAACCTCGGAATGCACTGGGAATATTTTGGCCAGCCATACGAACAGCACGGTCTCGACGCAAGAGTGATCGGCGGCGAAAGCGCATTTGCAAATGTCAGTTGTACTTCCGATATCGGAAATCCAAACTTTGTGAGCACGTGCAGCAATCTGGCTCAAGTGCAGTTTGTGGGCAAGAATTCGACGAATCCGAATATTACGACCAACCTCAAGGGCAACGATTACAACAATTACGCTCCTGCTGCCGGTTTCAGCTGGAGTCTGCCGTGGTTCGGAAAGGGAAAGACAGTCCTGCGCTCCGGATTCGGCATCAGCTATGAAGGGTCGTTGCGCAACTTCATCACTGTGGATAGCACCGTCGGCACAGTCCCGGGCATGACACTGATCTCTTCGGGCGGGACGGGAGTCACCTACACGCCCAATACCTTTACCTCGCTATCGACCGTCAGCCTCCCGATTCCGTTTCCCGTGGGGACTCCCGCCAGCGCTCCTTTTACCGTTCCGACTACCGATCGAACACTGACAATCGGCACCTACGACCACGTTTCACCCTACACGGAGAACTGGAATCTCGAAATTCAGCGCGAAGTTGCGAGGAATACAACGATCGAAGTCCGTTATATCGGCACGAAAGGCACGAAGTTGTGGGGAACGGTAAATATGAACCAGATCGATGCCCTGCACCACAATCCCGACCTGTTCAATGCATTTAATGCGGTCCGCGCCGGCGGTGATTCCGCCCTCCTGACGCAGATGATGATGGGAATGAATCTCGGGGGCACGGGTTCCTGTACCGTTAACGGCACCACCTGCACCGGCGCCAATGCGGTACGTCTGAACACGACAACCCGCACCCAGTTGGCCAACGGCAGCGTCGGCGCATTTGTGAGTACGCTGAACACGATCAATACAGGTTCAGGCAGTTCGTCGACCGGAGCCGTGCTGCGCAAGAACGGCTTCCCGGAAAACTACATAGTCCCAGATCCTCAGTACAATGGGGTGAGCCTGTTGGGCAATCCCGGAAGTTCGACTTATCACTCCATGCAGATCCAGATGACCCGGCGGCTCGCGAAGGGCTTTACGAATACAACCACGTGGACCTGGAGCAAGGCGCTTGGCGAAGCGGAAACCGATAGCGGCACCACCTACCGCGATCCGACCCGCCGCGCAATCGACAAGCGGTTGCTCAGCTACGATCACGCTCAGCAGATCACCAGCAACGGCACGTACGAACTGCCGTTCGGAACCAACCACTTTCTGCTTGGCTCGGCTCCCGGCTGGGTTCAGGAGATTGTCGGAAAATGGCAGATGGGCGGCATTTTGAACTTCAACTCCGGCGACCCTCTGACCGTCACGTCCAGCACTCAGACCATCAGCAACGTGAACGATCTGCCGAATATCCTGGGCGCGTTCCCGAAAAGTACCGGGAAAGTAACCAAGGTTGTCAATGGCGTCGTTTATCTCAATGGTTATTCACAGATCACGGATCCGTACCTCAGTCAGGTGACGTCCGTCAACACTTTGAATACGGCTTTCAGCAACAAGGCGATTACGGACCCGAGTGGAAACGTCGTCCTGGTGAATCCCCAGCCGGGACAAGTGGGCAGCCTGGGCCTGACCTATCTCAAGGGGCCGTCAAGCATTCAGTTGGATATGAATATGGTCAAACGGTTTCCTATTCACGAGACCATGAACTTCGAATTTCGGGTGGATGCGCTCAATATCCTGAACCATCCCAATTTCGGGGATCCTAATGTCAACATCGACTCGACAGGCGCTTCCGGATTCGGCCGTATCACCAGCGCCACCGGCGCCCGCACGTTCGTGTTCAACACCCGCGTGAATTTCTGAAAAATTTAGCCGCAGATGACGCGGATGACGCAGATGGGGCCCAAACGAACTTTGGAGGCGCCCCATCTGCGTCATCCGCGTCATCTGCGGCTAAAAAGGTATTCAGCGCAAATGATGCAGGTAAGCGATCAAATCCCGGACTTCCTGATCCTGAAGCCGGCCCTTGAAAGCCGGCATGGTTCTCAAACCTTCGATAATCACCATCCGAACCTGATCGTCTGTTGCGGGGGCGCCGCTCGGTAAAGTCTTCGCGTCGAACAGGCCGTTGAGTTTCGGCGGCTGTTTCAACAGATCAGGAGGCGGTGTTTCATGACAGGGAGCACAATGGAGCTGGAAAAGTTCCCTTCCCTGCCGCTCGTCGCCACTGGTTGAAGGTTTGGAACAGGCCGCGAGAAATGAAGCCGCTAACAAGGCCCACGCGAATTTAGTCGCCATGCGCGGAGGATGAATGCGCCGCCTGCCGGAGCGCATCTTCCAATTCGGGAGCCGTCCAGTCGGCGGACCAGTATTTGGAAACGGTCCCGTCCGGTCCAATCAAAACAATGTTCATCGTGTGAGAGATCTGATTGTCCTCTTCAATATAGACAAGGCCGAACGCATTCGCCACCTCCCGCAGCTTGTCCGGCTTGGCGGAAGCGAAGTCCCAGTGCGAAAACCCGGAAGCATCGTCGCGAAGATATGCGAGCCCATATTTCCGCATAATGGGTGGCGTGTCGTATTCAGAATCGAAACTCACCGTCACCAGGTGCGTGCGCGCATAATCCTCAGGCGTTTTGGCAAGGTCGTCCTGAATCCTCGCGAACTGACTTGTCAGCCGCGGACAAAACTCGGGCAACGGACAGCGCGTATAGATAAATGTCATCAGGACAGCCTTGCCCTTGAAATCCGCCAGGTGAAACGGCTTGCCGTCCTGATCGATCAATTCCAGATTCGGCACGTGCTCGCCGGGTTTCAGCATGTGAACAACCGGCGGTGCGGAATTTGCTCCGCCACGTTGAGTGATGCGGACTCCGCTGAGCCAGTAGTCGCTTCCGTCGCGAAGGACGGAAACCTTGGCATCGATGACATCACCGGGCCTCAGCCCGCTGGCGTCGCTGGACTGTTTGACCTTATAGGGCATGATCATACCAGGCATGAAACCGGGAATGTCGCCGTGTCTGACGACGATCATCTTCCCGGCCGGATCGCTCTGAATGACCTGCCCATGGAGTTGAAACTCACGCGTCGCGGGCTTGCAGGCCGCGACGAGCAGAACTGAAAAAACAAACAGACAGCTGCGTTTCATCACCGCATGACCCCCGTGTGACCCAAAGAATAGCGTCCGGGCTGCGGCCAGATCGTCAAACCGTGCGGTTCCGTGCCGACGGCGATCGTTTTGACTGCGCCCGAGGCCGTGTCGATGGCATACACGACTTTATCGAAGCGGCCGGACAACCAGAGCGTTTTGCCGTCAGCGCTGACGTTCCCCATATCCGGACTGCCCCCGCCGGGAATCGTCCAGGTCTTCTCAATCTTGCGGGTCGCAAAGTCGATCACCGAGATCGTGCCCGGGCCCTTGGCCTTCACGTCGCCCATATGGGTGCCGCGGTTTGTCACATAAAGCTTCTTGCCGTCGCGGCTCGGATAAAGGCCGTGCGCGCCGCGTCCGGTCGGAATGAACGCCAACTGTTTGAAGGTCTGAGCATCGATGACGTAGACGCCGTCGGCTTCCATATCGGCCACGAAAAATACTTTGCCGTCGGGAGCAATACGGATGTCCTGAGGCATGCTATGCCCGATCACGCCGGGAGTAGCGTCGGGACGCGCCAGCCTCAAATAGCTCACAACTTTGCGCTGCTTCAGATCGATCTTCGCGAGGCCGCCGCCGGAAAACTCGCAGGTGAAGACAGCGTAGGTTCCATCGATCGCAAAATCCGCGTGATTGACGCCGGAACATTGCGGCGTTGCGACGTTGTACTGCATCGCCATCGTGTGCGGATCGCGAAATTCAAGACGCTTCAAAGCTTCGGCCACCACGATCGCCGACTTGCCGTCTGGCGTGAAATAGAGGTTGTATGCATCCGGCACTTTGACGGTCGTACCGGGTTTCCCGGTCTTCGGATCGATCGGAACCAGAATCCCCGACCGCCCGCGCTCTGCGCTTCCGGCAATCCACAACGTCTTCAAATCCCACGAAGGAATCACATGCTGGGGATTTCCACCCGTAACGAAATGATCGACCACCTGAAAGGTCGCCGGATCGATCACATAAACATCACCCGACTTCACATTGGGAACATAGACGCGGTTGAGGGCACCCGCTGTGGCAGGACTCATTTTGCCGGTGACCGACTCGCTGTAAACATTGTGGGGGTCGATGACCGGCGGCATTCCGGGCGCATTCTGGGCAAAAAGAGCGAAAAGAAAATATGCGAATAAGAGAGTGGAAGACATCGACGCAGTTCCTCATTCACGATCGTATCAAAGGAACGAAACCACGAGAGGCAGAAAACACTCATTGCAACATTGCATCATTGGAAGTTGTTTCATTTTAAATATAAGAAATGCAGCAACTTCCATTGATGCAATGTTGCAATACATCACCTGAATAAACGCCGAATTCCTATGATCACACCAATTCCACTCAACAGCGTTCCACCTGCATTCAACGTAACCATGGCCGCCGTCCAGGCCCACCCTTGATAGGCCCAGAAATTGAAATCGAGACTGTGCAGGCCATGATAAATCCAGCGCTGAAGGCGCTCACGGCGGGTGAAGCGGCCGACCACCTGGCTCATCTGCGGATCGATGTAGAACCAGGTCGCGTCCGGATCGCCGAACTTCACGCGAAGTACCGGCAGCGGCGGCTTTCGTTCCGTCGCGTGATAGTACGAGTCGTAGCTGGAGAGCACGGCTGCTTCGGCTATCGGCACATCGGGATTACCTTGCCGCACGCGCGCCATCAGGGCGTCGGTGGGAAATAGCCGGCTGCGAACTTCGAACGACTGCGCGGAGACGAGCCGTGGCTCGGAACCCACGCTATGCGTCACGAAATACGGCTCGCCTTGAATGCGGAGAAAGTCGATCTCTTTCAGCCCTTCCTGCGCCGGCGGCCATTTGTGAAACGCTGCAAGATCCAGTTGGCCGCCGCGCAGCGCCTGTGGGATGCGGTTGCCGGTTCCGCCGTCCGATGCCCAGAAAAACGGTTCCATCGAAAGCAGCCCGCTGAAAACCCAGGTCAGGGAAAACACTCCAAAAGCAACTCCGGTAATGTAGTGCCAACGCATCCATCCCGCATAGCGGGTTGCGTACTGTGTGAACGCCAGCATGATCCCGAGGCAGGCGAGAATCACGCCGATTCCGGAGGTCCAGAGAACCACCTGCCTCCACGCGGCGCCGTTCGATCGCAACCATGAGAAGTACATCCAGTGCGGAATCGCAGCAAACCAGGCAAGGGCCCGGCCGCCTCGCGTCGTGATCACTTCCGGTTCGGCGGTCTCTTCGGAGATATACAGATGAGTGCGCGCGCCGTCGTCTGCGATGATCTTCTGCATCGGCAGCGAGCGCGTGTCTTCGAACGTCCATTGATCCGGCGTTGTGAGTTCGCCGGCGTAATGCAGGCGGGCGTCGGGCAGATCCAGAAACTGGCTTGCAATCTTGCGCGCTTCGCGCTCGCCAACCTGTTCGAGAAGGTCCCCGTCGTCTGCAAAGACCGTCACCGAGCCGCGGCTGCTGAAACGATACGCCGGGCGGCCCATGATCATCAGAAGCGTCGCGCGGGATGGAGCGCCGTCGAATTGAGCTTTTTCGAGGGCTTCAGAGGGGCTGAGTTTGACCGCGTCGAGATTCAAGGCCTGCAATCGCTGTAGTTCCAACTCGGGTGTGAGGCCCGGCATACCACGAGCGAAAATCATGGCGATACCCGAAGCAAACCACATGAAGAACAGAAACGAGAGAGGGATTCCGAGATAACGGTGCGTCAGGATCAACCATTTCCGGAATATTTTCATTAAACCGCAACGGAAGTGGTGACGGTTTGCGGAAGCGTGATCCGGAAGCGGCTGCCGGCCCCGTCCCCTGGCTCGAGTGTAAGATGGCCGCCGTTGACTTCCACCGCCCATTTGGCAATCGCAAGTCCCAGGCCCGTGCCGCCGTTCTCGCGTGAGCGGGCCCGATCGACGCGGTAGAAG
>DASXLG010000339.1 GCA_036496425.1 Terriglobia bacterium
GATCGACTGTCGGGTAGTACGTTTCTGTCAGAACTCCCCGGAAGATCGTAAACCAGACGCGGCTGCCATCCGAGTAAGCAGTCCCCACGGCCTGCTTGTTGGCGTGGGTCCACCGCGGTTCGGTCCCCGGTTTTCCAAAAGCAACTTTCGCTGCGCGCGTTTCAGCCATATCGTCCTCCAGCCCAAATCGCAGGCGCAAAAGGAGAGCGAAAATCGTGCCAAAGCGTCCGCTCGATCCTGTGGGGCTGCTGACACGCGCGATCAGGTTAGGTTGTGGTAATCCACTGCCTCATTCGGCAATATCAGACCACCCGTATGCGCGATCCATCAAGGTGTCAATGAATTGATCGTCCTCGATCCGGAGACCATGCTGCTGGTGAAGCAATAGCCGCCAATTCCGCAAATTAGTTCGTGGAATTGGCGTAATTGCCGGATATCTTTGAAATGCATGGACGTTCTGAACAGGCTCTTCGAGCAGCATTTTCATTCGCCGCCCGAGCGTGTTCAGCCATTGCAAGGGCAGCTCGGAGGGTCCGGCCGCAACATCGTTCGGATTGCGAACTCGAGCCACAGCGCGATCGGCATTATTTATCCGGTGCGCGAAGAGAACGCCGCTTTCCTGGAATTTTCGAAGCACTTCCGGCGGCACGGCCTGCCGGTTCCCGAGATCTATACGGAATCGCTCAGTGATGGCGCGTATCTCGAGCAGGACCTTGGCGACACGACGTTGTTTGAATTTCTCTCGAAGAATCGGGCGGGTTCCGAGATCCGGTCCGAGGTCGTCGATGCCTACCGGAAAGTAGCCGGCATTTTGCCGCGTTTCCAGGTCGAAGCCGGACGCGGCCTGAATTACAAAGTATGTTATCCGCGCGCGAGCTTTGACCGGCAGTCGATCGCGTGGGATCTGAATTATTTCAAATATTATTTCCTGCGCCTCGCGGGAATTCCATTCAACGAGCAGGCTCTTGAAAAGGATTTCGGACGGTTGACGAAATTTCTCCTGACCGCCGATCACGATTACTTTCTCTATCGGGACTTTCAATCGCGCAATGTGATGCTCCAGGATGGCAGGCCGTTCTTTCTCGACTATCAGGGCGGCCGCAAGGGCGCGCTGCAGTACGACATCGCATCACTGCTCTACGATGCCAAGGCGGACCTGCCTCCGGAGTTGCGCCAGCATCTTCTGGACCACTACCTGGAAATCCTCTCGACCTTCACGAATATGACGCGCGATAAATTCATGCAGCATTACTATGCATACGTTTATGTGCGCATCATGCAGGCCATGGGCGCCTATGGCTTCCGCGGTTTCTACGAACGGAAGCCGCACTTCCTGCAATCGGTTCCGTATGCCCTGAAAAATATCCGGTGGCTGCTGCACAACGTTGAACTTCCCGTTGCCTTGCCGACTCTGATCGATGCGTTCAGAAGCATGGTCGCTTCCGAAAAGTTGCAGGGCCTGGCCGCGGAACCGGGCCGGCTCGGTCTCCGCATTTTCAGTTTTTCATTTCATAAGGGCTCGATACCGAAGGACGAGTCGGGTAATGGCGGCGGATTCGTTTTCGACTGCCGTAGCGTTCCGAATCCCGGCCGCGAGGAACGCTTCAAAAGCCTCACGGGCAGAGACGCGCCGGTTATCGAATACCTTATGCAGCAGGAGGCGTCTCATCAGTTCTTTGGCAACGTTGTCTCGCTCGTGGACGCCAGCGTCAATGCATACCAGCGCCGGGGATTCAAGAACCTGATGGTTTCGTTCGGATGCACCGGCGGCCAGCACCGCTCCGTCTACTTTGCCGAGCAGCTCGCCAGGCATTTTCAGGGCAAAGCAGGTCTCGAAGTGGTCTTGCATCATCTCGTTCTGGAGAGCATGGGCAGATGAAAGCCATGGTCCTCGCCGCCGGTCTGGGCACGCGGCTGCGGCCGCTGACGGATACGCGGCCGAAAGCGCTCGTCGAAATCGGCGGCCGCACGCTGCTGGAGATCAATCTCGAGCGGCTGCGGACGTTTGGGGTCGATGACGTCATTATTAATGTTCATCACTTCGCCGACATGATGGTGGAGTACCTGAAAGCGAAGGACAATTTCGGGATGCACCTCGCAGTCTCCCGCGAAGCAGAACTCCTCGATACCGGTGGCGGTCTGAAGAAGGCGGCCTGGTTCTTCGGTGACGATGCGGAGCCGTTTGTTCTGCATAACGTCGACGTGATCACCTCGATCGATCTCCGAAGGATGGCTGAATATCACAACGAACACGCTGCTTTGGCCACACTCGCCGTTCAGGACCGGCGCACATCGCGGCCTCTCGCTTTCGATCAGCAACTGCGGCTGACCGGACGCGGAGCGGGATTCGCATTTTCGGGAATTCACGTGATCTCACCGCGCCTGCTCCCGATGCTAAAGGAAGATGGCGCGTTCTCGATCATCGATTCCTACCTCCGCCTGGCGTCCGAAGGAAAAAAGATTCTGGGTTTCCGCGCCGACGAATACGAATGGCGCGATGTCGGGAAGCTCGACGATTTGTCAGCTGCAAGTGACGCGAATTCCGCCAATCGGGCCTGAGTCATTCACCCTTTGTATTTCGCATTGAAATTCCGATTGACTTCCCGCGCGGCCGGTTTCAAACTGACCCCACAAAATTTCTGAAGATTACATAAAGCGACTAACCCATTTCCGTGAGGTGATCATGCGGGGAACGCGCATCACTGCTGCGTTGGCTGTTTGTTTGCTGTTGGCGGTTTCTGGTCTGGCGCAAGAAGGAATCAATGCGGCACTTAGTGGTACGGTGTCGGATAACACGGGGGCTTTGGTCCCCGGAGTCGAAGTAACGGCGAAAAACCTCGCCACCGGAGTGGCTTCGACCACGATCACCAATGAGACGGGAACCTTCCGCTTCCCAAGTCTCCAGCCCGGAGAGTACCAGGCGAGCGCGGCTCTCGGCGGTTTTCAAACTCAGACTTTTCGCTTAACACTTGGTACGTCACAACAGATCCGGCAGAACTTCACTCTGCAGGTAGGAAACGTGGCTCAGGCCGTTGAAGTGACGACTGCAGCCGACGCGCTGCTGACGGCGTCGACGGCATCGGTCGGAACGGTGCTGCCGGCGAATCAGGTCGTGGACCTGCCGCTGGTCGGACATAACGTCATGGATCTGGTCACCAGCACGATGCCTGGTGTGACCGGCAACGGCCAGGCCAGTACGACGTTTGGCGGCGTTACCGCGGATGCCTCCGCCAATGTCGGCATCTCGCTCGACGGCGTTACGATGAACACCGGCAGACACACGCAGGGCCTCAAGCCCACGTTCTTTGTCACGCCGGATCTGGTGGACGAGATGCGCGTCGTTGTGGCGCCCGTCGACGTCGAAGGCAGAGGCGCCGCGCAGATCCAGGTGCGCGCCAGAAGCGGCGGCAATCAGTTTCACGGCGCGGTGACATGGAACATTCGGAACTCCGCACTGAATGCCGCAGCATGGAACGACAACCGCCTCGGCAATGCTCCGATCTGGTACAACCGGCATCAGACCACCGAAAGTCTCGGCGGACCGATTCTGAAGAACAAAACGTTCTTCTTCGCTCTATATGACCGGCAGGACCAGCTGCAAAAGCAGAGCACCGATTCCCTCGTCCTGACGCCTTTGGCGCGGCAAGGCATCTTCCGGTTCTTTCCCGGCGTGAACAACGGCAATGCCGACACGGTAGCGAACGGATCGGGTGCTACCCGCACGGTTGCGGTTGTGGACAGACTCGGCAACCCGCTGAGTCAGGCGCAGGTCGGAGCCACAGGCCCGATGCAAAGCTTCAACGTGTTCGGTGACGCTCTGAATCCCGGCGATCCTTTCCGGAAACAAATGGATCCCACGGGCTACATCGCGAAAATTCTGAATGTGATGCCGATGCCGAACGCATACAACGGAACACTCGGCGATGGCTTGAACACCGCCGTCGTCCGCTTCACACAACGAACGGTTGGAGTCTCGCCGGGAGGCACCGGCCAGTTCATCGATGCCTACAATCGCAATCAGATCAATCTCAAGATCGATCACAATTTCAGCTCCAGGCATCGCTTGAGCGGCACCTGGGTCAGGGAAGGCCACTACAGCGATAACAACGATCTGTCGCCCTGGCCCAACGGGTACCGGGGCGAAATCCGCGAAGATCCCAGAGTGCGCACGTTGAACTTCACGTCGACGCTGTCGCCGAATCTTCTCAATGAAGCACGCTATGCCTACCGCACCACGTCCCTGCAATGGACTCCCGCCATCGAAACTCCGGGAGTATCAAGTGCGGCTATGGGGTTCTTGCCGCAGGTTAACGGCTATCCCGTGTACGTCCGTCCGGTCCTCTTTCCCAATACCGTGATCGGGTCGAGCGCCGATTTCGGAAACACCAGCCCTCTGACGACCTATTCGGACGACATGAGCTGGACGCACGGCGCGCATGCCTTCAAAGGCGGCATCGAATTCCGTTATGCCTATACCTCCGGATATCAGCCGACGCCCGTCACCACTCCAACGCTGGGCTTGATTCCGACGGTCACCGGCGGTGCCGGAGGAGTCCCGGTTGCAGGTATCCAAAATGTCCCGAACCTGCTGACCAACAACATCACGGTGGCGCAGAATCTGTTGTTGGCGCTTGCCGGATCGGTCGGCAGTGTTTCAGAGCGATTCGAAACCTGGGAACCTACGGACACGCAATTCCTCGATTACAAGACGTCGTACCATCATCCGGGACAGCCGTCCGGAACCCGCGGGAAAATCCGGGAGAACCATCAAAACGAATTTAACTGGTTCTTCAAGGATGACTGGAAGGTCAAATCGAATCTCACGCTGAACCTTGGCCTGCGATGGGACCTGTTCCGCGTGCCCGACTTCCGGAGCGGTACGGGAGCGTTCTGGACGCGCGGGCCGGTCGACGGCATTGCCGGATGGTTCGGCGAGTCCGGACGCAACTTCAACCAGGCCTTCCACAACGGCGGCCAGTCGCTGGGCGGCTTGACTCAAATCGCTTTGATCGGCAAAGGTTCCAAATATCCGGACATGGGAATCTGGCCGAGCGACAAGCACAATTTCTCGCCCGCAGTCGGGTTCGCCTGGTCGCCGGCTTTCGGAGGAAAGGACAAGACGACGATTCGCGGAGGTTACCAGATTGCGAAACTGCTGCCCGGCAACAGTCTGTCGTGGATCGACAATGATCTCGGGCGTCTGCCCGGAATCGAATACAGCGCGACAGATTCGGGAGGCTCGGCGTATAGAGACCTGACGAGTCTCAGTTTCCCGTTGGCCTCCCCATCGAGCATTCCTTCGGTCGTGACGGTTCCGGTGACGGAGCGTTCGACGGCCCAATCGTTCTTTGCCCCGAACTACACGTCGCCCTACGTGCAGACCTTCACATTCGGATTCACCAGATCGTTGCCGTCGAACCTGATATTGGACGTGAAATACCTCGGCACCCGGGGTGTGAAGCTCCATTCGTCGATCAATTACAACGAGCCGGATTTCCAGCACAACGGTTTGCTGGATGCCTTGAACACGACGCGCGCCGGAGGCAACGCGCCGCTGTTCGATCAGATGTTGAATGGCTTGAACCTTGGAACCGGTATCGGCGTTGTCGGCCGCGACGTGACGGGGTCGGAGGCGCTCCGGCGGCACTCCTCGTTCCGCGCGAACATCGCCAACGGCAATTTCGACGCTGTCGCGAATACCCTGAACACCACAAACATCGGCGTCAACGTTCCTGCCGGCCAGACCGTTGCTGGCGCGACCCTGCGCTCCAGCGGTCTGTTCCCGGAAAACTTCATCGTCTCCAACCCTCAGTTTTCGACGATGGAGATGCGGAACAACTCCGATAGCTCCACCTACCACTCGCTGCAAACGCAAATCACCATGCGGCAGAAGCACGGAATCACCTACCAGGCCACCTGGACATGGAGCCGTGCCACCGGTGTGACGTCGATCACGCCCGATGGCGGCGGCACCACGGAAACCTATCGGGACTTCACCAACCGCCACGCCGACTACAGCGTCGCGAACTTCCAGCAGACGCATAACTTCCGGGGCTACGCCACACTCGAACTTCCGTTCGGCCCGGGCAAATTCGTCGGCGGAAACACCCATGGCGCTCTGGCCCGCGCAATCGAGGGCTGGCAATTCGGATCGATTTTCAATGCGTTCACGGGATCGCCATTGAACGTTGTTTCCACGACGACCATCAACCGGACCGGAACGCCGGACCTTATCGGAAACTTCCCCCGCAAGGGACAGGTGACCTGGGGCAATCCGTTCGGCAATTTCTTCTCGCAACAGTTCTACGGGGTTCCCGATCCTTCGTGCGCCAAAGAACCTGCCAACCTCGCGCAGTTCTGCACGAACAGAGCGCTCGCGACCGATCCCAACGGCCAGAACATCATTCTGCAGAATGCAGCGCCCGGCCAACCGGGCACGCTGGGATTGAATCCGATCTACGGACCCGGCAGCTGGGACGTGGATGCGAATATCCAGAAGCGGATCCGGATTGGAGAATCCAAAAATCTGGCATTCCGGATGGATACTCAGAACGTCTTCAATCATCCGTCACCGGGCGCTCCGAATCTGAATATCAATTCGGGCACATTCGGACAGATCAGCACCAAGACCGGAAATCGAACACTGGCAGGCCAGATTCGGTTCCAGTTTTAAAGGCGGGGAGTTCGAGGGTCGCACCCCGGAATT
>DASXLG010000340.1 GCA_036496425.1 Terriglobia bacterium
CGCAGCGCACCTTATTCGTTGAAGTTACTAACCACCCCGTCTGCGCCGCTACGGAACGGGACCTTCTTCTTTGTGGCGCGGCCACCCCGCCTTGAAAAGGCGGGGAATATCCATCTGGGCGACTTTTTGTGCAAAGCCCCCGGCCTCTCGGCCGCGGCCACAATCTCATGGCCCTATGGGCCTTCAGTCACGGGTGGACCTTCGGTCTAGCTTCGGGACATCGCATTCAACTCAACTCGACGATATGCGGTCGAGGGGCCGTCCCAGGAAAAGCTTCCCGGATAAAAGAGGTGCGCCAGAAGTTCAGCGCCGTCAATGACCCGCGGGCCGGGGCGGGCAAAATAGGAGTTGGCATCCACGGCGTATACGCGATTATTGCGGACCGCGGCCAGATCCTGCCATCCTTCGTATTCGCAGAGTTTCGCCGTTTCCTGAACCACCTTCTCGATATGGAAGCCGCACGGAATGACGACCAGGACCTCGGGATTCCACTTGCGAACGTCGTCCCAGGAGATGCGCACTGAATCGGAGCCTTCCCTGCCCAGCGTGTCGCTGCCTCCGGCGATCTTCACGAGCTCGGGAACCCAGTGGCCGCTGCAAAAAATCGGATTCAGCCATTCCATGCAGAAGACCCGCGGACGCGTGGACAACTCCCCTGTCCGCGTCTTGATCTTCTCGAGGCGTTGGCGACCAGACGCAATCACTTCTTCAGCCCGCCGCTGCCGGCCCGTGGCCTGGCCCAGGGCGCGGATGTTGTCCTCGATTCCGGCCAGGGACTTCGGCGTCATCCAGATAATTTCCGGCTTCTTCGGCAACACCTTCAAAGCCTGAGAAAGCTCGTTACCGGAGGGGGCACACACCTGGCAGAGATCCTGGGTGATGATGATGTCGGGTTCGAGATCGCGCAGGAGGTTTTCGTCGACCTGATAGAGACTCTCTCCGTCCCGGAGGCGCTGTGTAACGGCCTCATCGATCTCCCGCTGCGTCAGTGTCTCCAGCGGAAGAACGTTCCTGACGACAACGGGTTTGGATTGCACCTCGGGAGGGTAATCGCACTCGTGCGTCACCCCGACGAGTTGATCACCGAGGCCGAGAGCACAAACCATTTCGGAGGCCGAGGGAAGGAACGACACAATCCGCATCTGGGAATGGTATCAGTGGCCTGCAGGCGCGGTCTATGACCGCGCAATTTTCCCCGCCTTTCCAAGGCGGGGTGGCTGCGCCACTAATAAAATGGGCCCCTTCCTTAGAAGCGCAGACGGGGCGGTTAGTAAATTCCAAAACAATAAGGAGGCTCCGCGACCTATTACCAACCACCCCGTCCTCGCGTTCTAACGGTTTGATCGCTCGGCCACCCCTCCTTGAAAACGGAGGGGAATGACACCCCAACTCAGGTGGGGAGTAGCGCGAGCACTTTCACAATCACGTCGTAAACGTAATTCAGATCCGCCGGGGTGATGACATAGGGCGGCACCGTATAGATGATGTTTCCTAACGGCCTCAGCAAGACTCCCTGTTCCAGAAAGAAAGGATAAAGACGGGTACGGAGTTCCGAAAGATATCCGGCATCTCCGGCTTTCAGCTCGATCGCGGCGATGGTGCCGAGCATTCGAACGGCGGCTACCGAAGGATGGTCCTTAAGAGCCTCCAGACGCTGCGCATGAATGCGTTCGATCGCGGCAATGCGATCAAACACCGGTTCGCTCTCGAAGATCTGCAGGCTCGCGATGGCCGCCGCGCATCCCAGCGGGTTGCCGGAAAACGAATGGCCGTGGAAAAAGGTGCGCGAGCGATCCTTGCTGTAGAACGCCTGATAGATGTTCTCCGTGCAGACCGTGGCGGCGAGCGGCAGAAACCCGCTGGTGAGGCCTTTCGAGAGACACATCATGTCCGGCTGAACGCCGGCATGATCGCATGCAAACATCCGGCCGGTTCTGCCGAAGCCGGTGAAGACTTCGTCTGCGATAAAAAGCACATCATGCGCGGCGCACAGTTCGCGATACCGGCGCAACAGATCGGCCGAATAAACCAGCATGCCGCCGGCGCCCTGCACCAGCGGCTCGACGATCATTGCGGCAATCTCCTGATGCTTCGATTCGAACATTCGTTCCAGCTCCCCGGCGTCGCGAATGCAGAGCGACGGAATGCGCAGCGAACGGAATGCCGCGGTGAACGGCGAATCATCGCTCACCGACATCGCGCCGATGGTGTCGCCGTGATAGGCGTGCTCGAGCGCCACAATCCGATGTTTCTCCGGACGGCCGAGATTGTGCCAATACTGAACCGCCATCTTCATCGCGACTTCGACCGCGGTCGAGCCATTGTCTGAAAAGAACAGACGCGTCAGGGATGCGGGAAGAACTTTTGCAAGCCTGGCGCTGAGCTCTTCGGCGGGCTCGTGCGTGAAGCCGGCGAAGATCACATGCTCGAGCTTGCGGGCCTGAGCCGCGATCGCTTCCGCGATAAGCGGGTGCGAATGACCATGGATGTTCACCCACCAGGAGGAAATCGCGTCGATCAAACGGCGGCCGTCACGAGTGTAGAGATAGGCTCCCTCGCCGCGGTCGATTGCGATTGGGGTTGCGTCGGTCGCTTCCTGAGTATAAGGATGCCAGATCTTCATGCGAATGCCCGGGGGTCGAAGTGGATATTAAAGATGGCTCGAAGTGTTTCGCGGTCGATGCGGTCGAGCCACGGGATCCAGCCGATGACGGGGACGTTGCCGTAGCGCTCGACGGCGCGGCGGTTATCGCTGTTTTCGGCGCCGATCATGACGACTCCGGTGATTGGAAGCTTCGCGTTCCGGATCGCGGCGATCGTCAGAAGCGTGTGGTTGATGGTGCCGAGTGCGGTACGGCTCGCGATGACGAGTGGTGCATTCAAGTGACGCGCGAGATCCAGCATGAAGGAATCGGAGTTGATCGGGACGAGTACTCCGCCGGCGCCCTCGATGACGAGGGAATTTGGGGTGGCCGGCCGCTGGATGGATTTGAAGTCGATCTTCACGCCTTTCCACTCGGCCGCGAGATGAGGCGAAACCGGAGGATCGAAGATATAGGCTTCCGGATGCGCGCGCTCCGGCGCGATACCGGCTAATTGAAGGACGGTCTGGCGATCTGTGCCTTCGCCGGAACCGGTTTGGATGGGCTTCCAGTAATCGCGGTTCAGGGCCGCCACCAGCAGGGATGAGAGCATGGTTTTGCCGATGCCGGTGTCTGTGCCGGTGACAAATAGATCCGTCATGCGGCTCCAGTCCCCGCCTTTCCAAGGCGGGGTGGCTGCGCCATCAAATGATGGTCCCGTTCCTTAACGGCGCAGACGGGGCGGTTAGTAATAAGGAGGCTTCGCGACCTTTTACCAACCACCCCGTCCTCGCGTTCTAACGGTTTGATCGCTCGGCCACCCCTCCTTGAAAACGGAGGGGAATGTTCGCTAAACCACACCTGCAACACCTGCAAGAATCGTTTCTACAAATCGATCAAGCTCTTTCACCCGCAGCCGCGCATTCAGCGATACTCTCAGGCGTGCGGTGCCGGCCGGCACCGTCGGCGGTCGAATCGCTCGGATCGCGAAGCCGGCCGTTTGAGCGGCCGCCGCAAACTGCAGCGCCGTTTCATTGCTGCCGAGAATCACCGGCACAATCTGCGAATCACTTCGGCCGATATCAAAACCCGCGGCTCGAAGCCTCTCCCGCAGATGCCGGCTCAGTATCTCCAGCCGCGAACGCTCCACATCCGCGTCCCCCACCAGCCGGATCGCTTCACGAACATGCGCCGAGCAATACGGCGGCAGCGCCGTCGAGAAGATAAACGTGCGGGCGTGATTGATCAGATACTCGCGCAGCGTGCGGGACCCTGCGACAAATGCGCCCATCGACGCGAGAGCCTTGCCGCAGGGGTATACAGCCGCGAGGACATCCGACTGCCGGCGCAGTTCCACGCCCACCGAGTGTGCCGCATCGACGATCAATGAGGCGCCGGACCGCGCGCAGATCGCCGCCAGATCCTCCAGCGGCGCGTGGTCACCGTCCATGCTGAAGATACTTTCGACAACAACAACCTTGCGCGCAGCGCCAGCATTCTTCCGCAATGCCTCTTCCAGAAAATTCAAATCGAGGTGCGGAAAGATCACCTTCTGCGCCTTCGACAGCCGGATGCCGTCGATCAGGCTGGCGTGATTCGAGGCATCGGAGAACACGATATCCTCCGGTTTCAGCACGGAGCTGAGCAGCCCAACGTTGGCGGCATAACCCGACGGGAAATACAACGCCGCCTCGGCGCCCACGAACGCGGCAAACTCGGCCTCCAGCTCTTCCCAGCGCGGGTGATTCCCGGAGAGCAACCGCGAGCCCGTCGCAGCGAATCGATCGTCTTCCTCGAGCCCCCGCACGACAGCCTGTTCCAGGCGCGGGTGGCCCGACAGTCCGAGATAATCATTGGAATTCAGCTGAACTCCGGCGGGAGTCGCCAACTCGCGGAACTGATCGGCCGCGCGCAGCGCAGCCAGTTCCGCTTTCATGCGGTCAAGCATGAGTCGCCGGCCTGAGATGGAGATCCTGCAGCAGAAGCTCGTCCTCATCGCGCCCGGGATTCGGCGTGGTCAGCAATTTATCGCCGACGAAAATGGAATTGGCTCCTGCCATGAAACATAGCGCGATGGCTTCGCGGCTCAGCGACCGGCGGCCGGCGCTCAATCGCACCCGCGACGAAGGCATCAGCGTTCTCGCGGCGGCGATCGTCCGGACCATGACCAGGGGATCCACAGCTTCCGCCTCGCCGAGCGGCGTGCCTTCGACCCGCACGAGCAGGTTGATCGGAACGCTCTCGGGATGCGGCGTCAGCGTCGCCAGCTGGTGCAACAATCCAATGCGATCCTCATCCGATTCGCCCATGCCGATAATGCCGCCGCAGCAGACGGTGATTCCGGCCTTGCGCACATGGTCCAGCGTTTGCAGACGGTCGTCGTAATTTCGCGTCGTGATGATCTGGCCGTAGAACTCGGCGGAAGTATCGAGATTGTGGTTGTAGGCGTAAAGCCCGGCCTCGGCGAGACGCCGCGCCTGCGGCTCGTTCAACATACCGAGCGTGCAGCAGACTTCCATGCCCAGCGACGACACACCGCGAACCATATCGAGGACCGATTCAAATTCCGGCCCGTCGTTCACCTGCCGCCACGCCGCTCCCATGCAGAATCGCGTAACGCCCTGTTCCCGGGCTTCCCTGGCGGTCTGCAGAACATGGTCGAGCGAAAGGAGATTCTCGTGTCCGAGACCGGTGTCGTAATGCGCGCTTTGCGGACAGTACGCGCAGTCTTCCGGACAGCCACCGGTCTTGATCGAAAGCAGCTGGCAGAGCTGGACTTCGTTGGGCTTGAAGTACTGCCGGTGGATCGCCTGCGCCGAAAACACCGCGTCTATAAAAGGTCTGTTAAAAATAGCTCGGACCTCGTCCCGGGTCCAGTCGTGCCGTAGTCCATTCGTTTGCATGTTTGAGATTATAAACGGTCCCGAGCCAGCGAGGAATTTGGTAGGATAAGTGTTTGCTATGCCGTTAAGACGAGAGTATGTACAACTCCTGTCCAGAAAGATCGCCGAGGAACTCGTTGAACACGAAATGATCGAGCTCCCGGAAGGCTACGGTCTGGCCGAACAGCTTTTCCAGATCATAGACGACGAGATCAATCTGGAAGACCGGATCAACGATGAAGTGCGGCTGCTCCTCAACCAGTATCAGGACCAGATGCGGCAGAGCGGCGCTTCCTATCAGGAAATGTTCAAACTCATCAAAAACAAGCTGGTCCGCGAGCGAAAGTTGGTGCTGTGAGACTGTCTCGCGAAAAGGTGAATCTGCTTTCTCACCTCGTCAGCGACAAGCTGGCCTCGATGGACGACGTCGAATTTATCGAGGACCGCAATACGATCCGGCTGGCTGTCGTCGATATCCTCATGAAATGGCTTAAAAAAGAAGAAGACATCGATAAAGCCGCCCGCCACAAGATCGAAGGCCAGAAGCGCGGTATTCCGGAAGGCAGCGCGGAATGGGAAATCCTCTTTCGCAAGTACTACGAAGAGGAAATGCGCAATATCGTCTGACTTCACATCACACACCATTTCTTAAAAAACGGCACTCCGCGTGCATCGCCACTGGTGTATGACTCCGGAAATGCGGCAGTTCACGCGGCGTGTGTTCGCTGCCGTACTGATTATCGGGCTGGCCGCCGCGGTGATCTATTCCGTTGAAATCCTGCTGCTCACGTTCGCGGGCATCCTCCTGGCACTCCTTCTGCGGGCTTCGGGCACCTGGCTACGCGACCGGACCCGGCTGTCCACGAGCTGGGCCATGGCTCTGGTTCTTGCTGGATTCGTCGCGCTCTTCTTCGGAACTATCCTGACCTTCGGGGTCCAGATTGCCCATCAAACCGATCAGCTGTTTCTCGCCATATCCCAGGCCTACCTCCAATTTCACGACAAGCTGGCGCAGTTCCATGTTGCCGGCGGCTTCGCTGCCGGCGGCTTGAATCTGGAGACTCCCGCCAGGGCGGCAGCTCCGCACATTTTCCGGATTGCCGCTTCGATGGTGCTGGTTCTTTTTCTGGGCGTCTATCTATCGACCAGCCCTGAACTCTACACCGACTTGTTTCTCAGCTTTTTCGGGAGGCCGCTTCAGGGCCGCATCGCCGGTCTGCTCGACTCGATCGCGGCCGCCTTGCGATGGTGGCTTGCGGGACAACTGATCTCGATGGCTATCGTGGGAGGTCTCACCATCACCGGCATGCTGCTCGTCGGCGCTCCGATGGCAATCCCGCTGGGCGTGATGGCGGCGCTTCTGACCTTCGTGCCCTTCGTGGGATCGATCCTGTCGGCGGTTCCCGCGGTGTTACTGGCATTCACCAGAAGCCCGCAAATGGCCCTTTGGGTGGTGCTGATATATCTCGTCGCGCATGTCGTGGAGGGCTACATCGTCAGCCCGATGGTCCAGCAGCGCCTGGTCTATTTGCCGCCCGCACTGATACTGGCCGTGCAATTCCTGATGGACCTGTTCGCCGGAACCATCGGCGTCATGTTCGCGACGCCCCTGATGGTTGTGGGCATGGTTTTGATCAAGGAGCTCTATTTCAAGCAGGAATGGACGGAGGAAGCGGCTTAAGACTATTGGATCGCAAATTTTCGTCTGACGATGAGAATACCGAGGCCCAGCAATCCTGTGCCCAGCAAAAGCCAGCTGCCGGGTTCCGGAACCGAAGGTGGAACGCCATCAAAACCCGTGACCAGACCAAAATCGGCGTCTACCATGTTTACTGTTCCAGTGCTGGCGGTCGAGAATTGCCACACCCGCCCTATATCACTGCTGCCGCCCCTATCGAAGAAAATCGGGTTGCCGTCCGGCTCGGTGACCCCTGCAGCGTCCACGGTCAATAAAAGATTGTTGTTCAACGATGGGTTGTAAAGGAACGGCGTCATCAAGCTGATCGTCAGAGTGTCGCCAAACGCCCATGGTTGAGACAGATTGCCGGAGAACACCTGGGTGTTGCCGGCTCCGATATTGCTTGCGAACGTTGAGCCGAGTGAAGCGGGACCGGCGGTTGTAGTGGATAGCGATATCGTCCAGGTACCCGAGTTCATCGCCGTTGCAAAGTTGTCAAATTCCGTATTGAAAAACTCGATATCCTTAATGACTATAGGACCACTGAACGCATCGCTGCTGTAGACCTGCTGGTATAACCCCGCGTAAGCGCAGCCAAATGGAATACAGTTGTCGTCAACGGCGGGTAATCCAACAATCGGATCGGCGAGGGCGGGAACAGCTGCGAACACTCCAATCAACAATACAAACACGAAACCCAACGAAGCTCTTCTCTTCACAAATCGACGCCTTCCTTGACGTACCGCCTGGACAGCGGCTGGTAACTCGTGGCAAATACTTTGCCACTTCTTTTTTTTAGCTCACGTATGGCGTTTCAGCAACTCCTTATTTGGTCGCGTTCAGTTCAATTCGCTTGAGAGAATTACCGCCTCGGCGATCTCGCGCATCGACCGGCGGGTCTTCATGCTTTGCTGCTGGAGGCGCTTGTAGGCTTCTTCCTCGCTGAGGTTGGCCTGGCGTTGCAGAATGCTCTTGGCGCGTTCGACAAGCTTCCGGGTCAGGAGGGCTTCCTGGCTTTCCTGGATGGCCACGTTCAATTTCGTGTTTTCGAAGGCGAGGGCAACCTGGTCGGCCACGGTGGACAGCAGCCGCAAGTCTTCGTTTGAGAAGGCGCGTTCGTGTTCGGAATAGACGTTGAGCACGCCGATGACATGGCCTTTCAGGATCATCGGGACGGACAGCAGCGAGCGAATCCCTTCTTTCGTAGCGAGCTCGGGATATTGATACCCTTCCTGCTTGGTCACGTCCCGCACCATCAGGGGCGCCTTTTCTTTAACGACGCGGCTGATCAGACTGTTTCCGATTTTCAGGTTCGGTTTCCGCCAGTACTCTTCGCTCGAGGACTTTGCCGCTTTGATCACCAGTTCGTTCTTCTGAGCGTCGACCAGCATGATCGAGCAGACCCGCGCCTGCATCATCTTCGCGATGATATTGACGACGAGCTGCAGCACATCTTCCAGGTATTTGCCCGAGGCGATGATCTGTCCAACCTCGGCGAGCGTCGATATCTGCGTCGAGCGCAGCGAGGTTTCCTGGTACAGGCGCGCATTTTCGATTGCGCCCCCCACCTGATGGCCGAGAATGGAGAGCAGAGTCATCTCGGCATCGCTGTGGCGATGCGCTTTGCGGTGCTGGACATTGATGACGCCGATCACCCTGTCGGTCGGCGGTGCGACGATCGGCACGGACAGAAAGGCTTCGTAACGGTCTTCCGGCAGCGTCTGAAAGACCTTGAAGCGGGGATCCTTGCTGGCATGCCGCTGAATGGCGACCGGTTGAACTTCCTTCGCAACCCAGCCGGTGATTCCCTCTCCGACCCGCATCGCAATTTTTCCGATCAACCGGGGGTGCGGATTCTTCGACGCTCGCAGCACGAGGTTATTGCCCGCCTCATCAATCAGGTAAATCAGGCACGCGTCGCCGTGGGTGACGTCGATGACGAGATCGACGATCTGCCTCAGAACCTGATCGAGGTCCAGCGTCGAGCTGATGGATTGGCTGATCTGATGCAGGATCCGCAGTTCCTGGCCCGCCAGGTCCAGCGTCTTCTGAATGGTCTCAATAGGGTTGTTGTTGCGAGCCATGGATGCCGATCGATGTGCGTCCCGTCACCGGGCGCAAGGACGGGCCTGGAGCTTCGAGGCCTTATCGAAAGCTTCTTGCGCCTCACGATCATAGCCCAGCTCGTAATACACGAAGCCCAGATTCAGATAGGTTTGCGGATTGTTGGGGTCCAGACGCAACGACTCCTTGTAGGCACGAAGAGCTTCATTCCACCGGCCCTGCTTCGACAACTCCAGTCCCCGGCGGAAGTAATCATCACTGCTGGAGGATTGTGTCCCCGCCTGATTCATAACCTGAGAGTTTACCGCATTACGCAATTTTCGAAACCTTCAGTTTATTCAATATGGGAGGTCGACCGTGAGAATCGCCCCCAGCCCTTCGCCGGCGCTTTCGGCGCGTACGGCGCCGCCGTGGCGTTCGACGATATAGCGGACAATCGAGAGGCCTGCGCCGAGGCCGCCGTGCATTCTGGTGGTGAAACTCCCCGCCTGGCGGAATCTCTCGAAAATGTGGGGCAGAAATTCGGAACTGATTCCCACGCCCGTGTCACGGATCTGGATGTGCGCCCAGCCGGGCGAATTGGTCAGCCGCACTTCGATGGAGCCGCCCTGGCCGGTGAATTTGATGGCATTCGACAGCAGATTCCAGATCACCTGCTGAATCCGATCGCGATCGCACCAGATCAGGCGCTTCGGGTCCTCCAGCGACGCTCGGAGGCCGATGCCAAGCGCTTCCGTCGACGGCCGCACCACGTCGATCGCACTCTGAATGATCGACAGGAGATCCGCCGGCTGCCGGTTGAAGTCCATCTTGCCTGTCGTGATTCGCGAAATATCCAGCAGCTCTTCCACGATCCGCGCCTGGGCGCGGGCATTCCGCTCGATCATGTCGAGCGAGGTCTGCAGATCTTCATCCTGCGGCCGGGAACCGCGCAGCTTGTAGACGGCTCCCAGAATAGGAGTCATCGGTGTCCTCAACTCGTGCGAAACCATCGCCAAAAAGTCATCCTTCAATCGATTCGCCTCGAGTTCTTTCATATAGAGCGTGGCATTATCCAGCGCGATGGCGGCGCGGTCGGCGAGATCTTCGGCAAGCGCCAGGTCGAACAGGTTGTATTGCCGGCCGGAGCGTTCGAGCTCCAGATAAAGGGCGCCTACGGTTTTTCCGCGGATGTTGAGGGGGACGCACATGCTGCGGTCATGAAGCTGAGCCTGCCCTGTCCGGATGACCTCCGCATTGTCGCCGCAATCTATTTTCCAGAGAGCCTGCTCCTTGTCGGCATGGAGATGTGCAATGGCGATCCTTTTGACCGATCCGTCTTCCTGAACGATGTCGACCGCCGATCCGTCGGCCAGATGCGGCAGGCTGGCGCGCGCCAGGGTCCAGAGTGTTATCTCATAGTCCAGCGACATGCCGAGCACGGAGCTGGCCTCATATAAAAAATGTTGCGCGTCTTCGAGCTGCCTCCGCTCGGAGGTCAGTTCCGCCGTCCTCTCCGCGACCACGTGCTCGAGTTGTTTCTGCGTTTCACTCGCCGCGGCCTCGGCGCGTTTTCGCTGAGTGATATCGATGATCGCGGTGCGGAACTGTAACGTATGGCGGTCCGCATCCTGCGTCACCACCGTAAACAGCTGGACAGTGGTTTTCTCGCCGCGAAGAGGGTTCAGCAGCAATTCCGTGCTGCGCTTCTGCCGGCTCCACTTACACCGGCTGAGATGCTCCTTGAAGCGCTGAACGTCGCCCTCCGGTATGAAATCCGTGAAGGACCGGCCGACCAGCTTATGCGGGTTTTCGCCGAGCAGCTTTCCGCCGGTGATGTTGATTTCTTCGATGATGCCTCGTTCATCGAGGCTCGCATAACCGATGGGCGAAAAATCGTAGAGATCGGCATAACGCATTCTCGAGTGGGCGAGTTGTTGCTGGGTTTCACGGAGCTCCCGATTCTGGATTTCGAGCTCGAGGTGCTGCACCTGCAGTTCCTTGATGAGGTCGCGATTGCTGTCCTCTTCAAGCGCCTGCAGCGCGGTAAACAATTCGTTGGTGGTCATCCGTTCGTGCGACATTGTATTAACAAAAAAGCCCGGAAACCGCTGTCAGCTCCGGGCCGAATCTTTGAGGCGACGCCTGTCCACTATGCCGTACGGCGTTTAGTGATGTCCTCGTCGCTGGTAAATTTCTGGCCCTCGTCAAAGTTCATGGTTTTCTTCTTCTTGTCCTGGCCCTGCGCCTCGGTCTGCCGCGGCTGCTCTTCTTTCTTCATGCTTTTGACGTTGTCGTGCATACGTTGCCTGTCGGAAGGATTTTTGCTCATTCTTCAACTCCTGAAAGGCTTTGTGCCTTTAATGTTTTAGACGGCTGGAGAGCAGCTTCGTTCCACACCGGAACTCTATGTCACTGCAATGGAAAGGGTATGCAGCAGAAGGCCGCGGCGCCGCGGCGCATATCTCGTTTAAGGCCATGAAGAAGCCTGTTTGGCCGGGCGTGTGCACCTCCGGCGTAGGCGCCGGTCTTACACGACGGCGTGCGGAGGGGACAATGTGGAAGATTCCCGCACTGGCAGCCGTGTTGTCGATTGCAACGGCCTTTACCGCAACACCTCAACAATCCAGGTATCAGTTGAAAAACGGGGACACCCTGGATCTGACCTTCGTTTACGTCCCCGAATTCAACCAGACGGTCAGCATTCAGCCGGACGGCTTCGTTTCGTTGCGCGCCGTAGGCGATGTCCGGGCCGGCGGACTGACGATTCCCGAACTGACGAAGGCCATCGAAGCGAAATACACGGACATCATGAAACAGCCCGAGGTCAACGTCGAGATCAAGGATTTCGAAAAGCCCTTTTTTCTCGCTCAGGGCGAAGTGCAGAAGCCGGGCAAATACGATCTCCGCAGCGATATTAAATTGAGCGAAGCCGTCGCCATCGCGGGCGGCCTGACCCCGAATGCGAAACACTCACAGGTTCTTCTTTTCCGGCGAACGCACGGCGATTCCGTTAGCGTGAGAGAAATCGATCTGAAAAAAGTGCTTTCCGGAAAGAATCTCGCCAGTGATGTGAGGATTCAGGCCGGCGACATGGTGGTGGTGCCGAAGAGCCGGATCTCCAATGTGAAGGAATATGCCCAGATGCTCTACTGGCATTTTCCGCTTCCCTGATTCAATACGGAGAAAGAACCTATGAACACAATCACACTGCGCGAGGCTGTCGCCATCGCGTTTCGCCGGAAGCACATCATCGGCTTCTCGTTCCTCGGAATATTCGGCCTGATCGCCCTTCTTTTGTCGTTCGTGCCGAACACATATGACGCCGAAATGAAGATTCTGGTCAAACAGACGCGCGTCGATCCATTGGTCTCGCCCAATCCGGAACAGCCGGAGCGCGTCGGGAATCTCACGGAGCAGGATCTGGAATCCGAGGCAGAACTGCTCAAAAGCCGCGACGTCCTCGAAGGCGCCGCGGGACAGTGCGCCGTGCAGAAGCCCGGCCTCGATGTCTGGTCCTTCGTTCCGGTCGTCAATGCCTTCGCGGCCGCCGCTCCCGCGCGCGAAACCGATCTGCTCGCCGTCACGAAAGCGGCGCACGATCTCGCGGAGAATATGAATATCGTTCCGCTGAAGAATTCCGCCATCATTTCCGTCAATTACTCGTCGGCCAACCCGGCGCAGGCCTCCTGCATCCTGAAAGCAGTCGGAAAACTCTACATGGATAAACACCTCGCCGTGCATCGGCCAGGTGGCGCGTTTCAGTTCTTCAAACAGGAAGCCGACCGCTACAAGGACGAGCTGGAAGGTATCGAGACACAGCTCGCTTCGTTCGGACAGGAACAGCAACTCGT
>DASXLG010000341.1 GCA_036496425.1 Terriglobia bacterium
AACCATGTTCGAGATCGAAGTCACGCAAAGATCGGCCATGATTGTCGCGGGGGCCCGATGCTGCAAATGCATCGGCAAATGCAGGGCTGCCCTTTATAGGTTCGTAAAATCGCGGGGACTCGGCAAAAAACAGCGCTTCGACCAACGGTTCCGCGCTGGTGCGAATAACATCCTCCATTCTGTTCGAACTTGATTCTTTCTGCACCGCCGCTTGAATGGCTTCAGTCGCGCGCGTCATCAGGTTGTGCACGCGGATCTGGTGTGACAACACCAACAACGCAACGATATCGCTTCCCGGTTCGAGATACCGCTTTGTATCGAACTGTGGTGCAAGGTCGTTCACGTTGGGAAGCAGGTTTATCCTCGTTCGCGCAAGGAATTCATTTACGTCTCCGGTGAAATGGCTGGGCATGAGCGTAACGTTACCCAGATGCATCTGGTCACCGTGCAACCCTGTCACGTACCACCCACCGAACAGTTTGCCGAATGGACCTGATGCAAACGGGGCGTCCGAACCGCTTCCATAGGGATTACCCTCAGGATCGGTGAAAACAGAAAGCATCAGGAGCTTGGAAGCCGGACGGCCGTGGCACATAGAGCAGTTGGTCAAATCTCGTTCAATCCTTGGAACGGTAACGTCCTGCTGATCCAGCGTGTAAAACACAGGACCAACCCGTGAATCGACCGATGCAATTTCAAGCACTGGCGAATCCGGAATCCAACCGATGTACACAGCATCATTGAAATACACGGCTCGCGGTCTCCCGGGTGAAATCAAATCGCGCCGAAAACTTGTCTTGGAGAACACAAGCGTTTGAGATGAGGGAGAGATATGGAGTTCCTTCAATAGGGAGGGCAGGTAGCCGCGGGCAGCATCGTAGATCAGCTTTGCTCGTCCACTCTCCAGCGCTCCCTCAAGCTGAGCCACCGGGTCATTCAGCTGCATACCGGCATATGGATCGGGTTCTGTTTGTGCCGAAGGGGCCGTGGCAGGATCTTTGCCGAGCTGAAACCCCGCGATAGCCAGGGACGGAACGACGACAACGACCAGACATATACAAAAGAGACCACGTTTCATTCAGCACAACATATATCGGAATCATCGAAAGTTGTCTTCACGGCCGTGTCCGGCAATTGCAATGTTTTTGTCAGCCCCCATCAATGCGATGTATAAAATCTGCTGGAAATCCCATGCGGTTAGAAATCCTCAGAGAGCTCGGCTCCGGAGCGACGGGCGTTGTTTACCTCGCGCACGACAGGTTCACCGGAGCCACGGTCGCGCTGAAACGATTGCGGCCGGATGTCGCATTTCCGGAGCAGGAAGTGCGGATCGCCCAGAAGATTACTCATCGGAATGTCCGCCGCGTGAATGACTTCCACATCGAAGACGGCGTTTCACAGATTTCGATGGGGCATGTCGAGGGACAGAATCTGCGCGCGCTGGTCGGCTGAGTAACGTTGGAAGAGGCTCTCGCGATTATCCGGCAAGTGATCGACGGCCTCGAAGAGGCGCACAGGCAGGAGGTTGTGCACCGCGACCTGAAGCCGGAGAACATCCTGATCGCCACCGACGGCACAGCCAAGATCGCCGGGCCACGCGCGGATTGTGGATCCGGAAAAGACCGGAAGCCTGTCCGTGGCCGGCACGCTCGGCTATATGGCGCCGGAACAATGGAAGCGCGGGTTCGCCGATAAGAAGAGCGACATTTATTCGCTGGGCGTCGTCATTTATGAACTGCTGACGGGAAGGATGCCGGACGACTCGGGCCCCGTCCTTCCCGATAACCTGCCCGCCTGGCTGCAGCCGGTCATGTCGCTATGCGTGGTAGAGGATCCTGCCCAGCGGTTCGGATCGGTCGCGGAACTGCGGAGCGCGCTGGCGGGGCCTGCGCCGCGCGGCAGACGCTGGTCTGCTGAGGCCCTGCTTCTTATTGCGTGTCTGGTCATTCTGATGGTCGCCGGCACTGCCATCTGGCGGTCTTATTCCAGAACTCAACCGGCTGCTCTGATGAAGCCGGCTCCGCCGCCGGCAGCGCCACCCGCTTCCAACGAGCCGAAGGAGAAAACGGAAGCGGCAAAGGCGCTTTCAAACGGAATTTACTTTCTCCAGAACGGTCTGGTCGAGGATGCGTTGGCGCAATTCGATCGCGCCCTCGAGATCGACGGCGGACTCACCGATGCGCATTTCCAGCGGGGCCTCGCGCTTTCGAAACTGAAACGCTGGGATGAGGCGATCGCGGCTTTCAAGCGGGCGCTTCCGGACTCCGTCCCTGAACGCCGGCAGATCTGGGCGTGGACGCCGCCGTTTGCCGCAGGAGCTTTCCATCGTGCCGTGCTTGCCACTCCAAAGCGGATCATGTTTGTCGAACGCCACGGCAAATCGTCGGTCTTGCACATCGTCGATCCCACACAACATACCGTCCGGCGGCTGGAAATCCTGGGCGATGCGATTCCCTTCGGCGCGCACGCCAGTGAGATGGCATGGGCGAACGACCGCGCAACCGTTTTACTTTCGGCCGATGTCCGGAAAACAGACGGTCCCGGCAATTTCCGCTTGTATGCCGTGTCTGCCGCCGATGGCAGTCTCTTGTGGCGTAACGAACTGCAGGATTCCGGACCGCAAGATCCATTGGTGGGGATCACGACCGACAGCGTGTTTGTTTATCTGACGCAGAAGAGACTTCTCACCGTACTCGACGACCAGACGGGGAAAACGCGCTGGACGCGCGCGGATCTGGTCATCGACCGGAACAGTCCTCCGATTTTGCCGCCGCAGTTTCCGGAAAATCCGTGAAATATTTCAATGGCGTCGTGACGCTGCAGGCGGGCGGCGCTTCACTCACGGCACTCGATGCCGAAACCGGGCGGCTGATGTGGCAGTACACCGGTTCGTCTCTCCCCAACGGCCGCGGTTTGTTCGCGATCCAGGATTCCCTGTTCATGGTTGAGGAAGACGGCATCAAGCAGTATTCGCTGGAAAAGCCATCAAAGAACGTGACGGATAAAACCATCATCACGGAAGTGGCCTCCGCTCTCATCAGCACAGGAGATCTCGAAGGGGCGGAAACGCTCATCGAAAAAGTCGCCCGGGAAATGGATCCGGACTATCCTCCGCTTCGGCTCGCGCGCGCGCGGTTGCTGCTGGCAAACGCAAAGGCCAAGGGGCAGGCGCCGCCGATAAAAGCGGGATTGGACCTGGCGAACTATGCGAATCTTGCGGGCCGCGACTCGGAGGCGAGCCGCGGCGCCTTCGACGAATTGACTCGCGATTACGGATTGCTATGGCATCAAAGTCTGGAAAGCGCCGCGCCGGGAAGCCCTCAGATCGTGGGTGGGCGCCTTATTAACCTGGGGTTCAACATCGGCTCCGGACAAATCATCGCCCTGAATCCCGTCAACGGTGAAGTCGCGTGGCGGCAGCCTGTTCAACGCTTCGTCGACAGCGTCGCAGTGAATTCTGCGCTTTTCGCGATCACAGGCGATACGAACGATCCCACAGCGATCGGATTGAACCGCATCGACGCCGCGAGCGGAGAACGCAAACCGATTGCGAGTTGGAATCAACGTCCGGCGGTGGAATTCGCAAGGATCGCCTATGCGTCCGGCCGCGTCTTCGTGGAGCCGGTTTTTCGTAATTTCCAGGGCAGCCGCGTTCAAGTTTCTATTAACGCGTTCGATGCCACAAACGGGCGGCTGCTGTGGCAAAAAGACCACCCCCTGGAAGCCACCAGGCTCCTGCAACAGAACCCCATCGGTCTGTGGATGCCTCAAGGCGACCGGTTCATATATTCGGTTGGGCATGACATCTGGACAGTCGCGGCCGCCGATGGCGTTGTTATCGATCATCAAACCGAGGAAGGCGTCATCGGACCCAATTCCTCGCGGCTGCCGGTCGCCGCCGGTCCCGTCTATTTCGTCAACGACCGGCGCGAGATCGTTGCCTATGACGCGGCGCAGAAGACCATCCGCCGGTCGCCCCGGCCGGAGGTCGACACTACGCAACTGACGATGCGGGGCACCTTGCTGTTCGGGACCGACACGGGTTGGCCTTTTGCCTTCGACTTCCAATCGGGATTTCAATGGAAGATGCCCAAGGGGCAAGGCCGCGGATTCCTGCGCCTCCAGGACACCGGCAAGCGTCTTTGGACACTTCGCGACGACAACGTCCTCGCCGCCATCGATCCCCGGACCGGCAGGATTCTCCGCGAACTGCCCATACTCTGGCGTCCGCTCAGCTACAGCATTATCGACGGCCGCTTCTTCGCCTCGACTTCGGATGGCTTCGCTTACGCGATTCAACTGCCGAAATAGACTCCCCGCCTGACTCAGGCTGGGAAATGCCTCGCGTAGCGAGGCGAGAGGCGGTCTGTTCAAATAAGATGTCCGGCCGTCAGGCCGGTTCCTTAACGAAGACTTACGCCTTCCGGAAGGACGGAGATGGAGTCATTGGTTGAGGTTAGCGAGACGATATCGCTCGTTCGCGCCGCGGCGGTGCGTTTGCTGGGACGCATGCCTGAGTGACCCAGCGGAGCCCTGTCCTGCTTGCCTAAATCATTCCGACTCTCGGATCTACAGGTTGACAGCCGTTAAACACGCTGCCATAGTCTGGCTATGCCAGCAAAACACGAAACCGTGGAACGCGATGAGATACCACCTGGAACGCTTTATATGCTGATCTTGAAAACACTTGCCCGGAGCGGAGAACTGCATGGATACGAGATAGCCAGCACCATTCAGGCGATTTCACAGGATGTGCTGCAGGTGGAGGAAGGCTCACTCTATCCCGCTCTTCAGCGGATGCTGATCAAGGGCTGGGTTACTGCGGAATGGGGCGTCACGCGCGGCAACCGCCGCGCACGCTACTATCGAATAGCGAAACTTGGACGCAAGCAACTCGCGGCTGAAGTGTTGCAGTTCGACAGGGTAATCGGGGCAATTCAACGAGTGCTGCAAGCAGGCTGAAGAAAGGCGACACAAATGTTATGGATCAAGGAGCTAGTGCGCCGGTTCTTCATGATGCTCAGACGCGAAAAGCTCGATCGCGACCTTGAAGAAGAAATGCGTTTCCACCTCGATCTTCGCGCCGAAGAATACTCCAGTCGCGGTTTGATGAGTGACGACGCGCGCGCCCTGGCACAACGCCGCTTCGGAAATATCACAGTGCTGCACGAGGAAAGTTACGGCGCCTGGGGTTGGGCCTGGATCGACCGGCTGTTCGTGGACGTCCGGCTGGCAGCGCGGCAGTTGCGTTCGGCGCCTGGTTTTGCGGCGCTCACGGTTTTCATCCTGGCGTTCGGAATCGGCACAACGACGGCAATATTCAGCGCCGTGAACACGATCCTTTTCGAGTCTTTGCCCTACCCCGGCGCTGGACGGATCGTAACGATCTGGGAGACCAGCACTGAGGGCGCACGCAATGACGGTACCTTCGGAATATACAAAGGACTCGCAGAACGAAGCCGCCTGCTGGATTCCCTGGCTGTGTTGAAGCCGTGGCAGCCGACAATGACCTCGGCCGATGAACCGGAGAGGTTTGAAGGACAGCTCGTGAGCGCGTCCTACTTTCGAGTGTTGGGCGTGCGGCCGTTCCTGGGCCGTGACTTCACCCCCTCCGATGACCGGATGAACGGGCCTGGCGTCGTGATTCTCAGCAATAAGTTGTGGCGGCGGCGATTCAATGCCGACCCAACAATTGTCGGACGCGACGTCACTCTCGAAGGCAACGAATACTCGGTGATCGGCGTCATGCCGGAAAGTTTCGAAAACCTCCTTGCACCCGCGGCCGAGGTTTGGGGACCGCTCCAATATGACATGTCGCAAGGCCGGGCGTGGGGTCATCATCTGCGCACCATTGGCCGCCTTCGGCCGGGAGTCTCTATCGATCAGGCCGCCAACGAGCTTGCAGAACTCGCACACGAGATCGTTAACGAACAGCGGCCGGAAACATATCGCGGCCCCTTCAACCTAAATGTTTTTTCCTTGCAAGCCGACATCACACGCGGCGTCAAGCCGGCTCTTTTGGCGATCGCCGGCGCCGTAGCCCTGGTGCTGATCGTTGGGTGCGTGAATGTGACAAACCTGCTGCTCGCTCGCGGTGTGCGGCGGCGGCCGGAGTTTGCCTTGCGAGTTGCGCTCGGTGCCGGCCGCGAGCGGCTGGTCTGGCAATTGTTGACGGAGGGCTTGTTTCTGGCCGTCATGGGTGGCGTAACTGGAATGGCAGTTGCCATCATTGGGGTGCATGCCCTCGTTGCCCTCAGTCCACCGGGATTGCCCCGAGCGGCCGACATCCAGCTCAACGGTTCTGTGTTTGCGTTTGGATTCGGACTCACCACTCTCGTTGGGTTTGTCTTCGGTGTGATACCCGCTCTTCAGATCTCTACCAGCCCTTACCGGAGCATCCAGGATGGATCGCCCCGTACGACCGACCCGCAAAAGCTCACGAGCAGAGCGCTGGTCGTCGCAGAAGTGGCGTTGGCGTTTGTGCTGCTAGTCAGTTCGGGACTGCTTTTGAGGAGCCTGCAACATTGGTTCGCCGTCGATGCGGGATTTGATGCGTCCCACCTGCTCACCATGCAGGTGCAAACCTCCGGCCGCCGCTTTCAGGAAAACTCTGTGACATACAAGTTCTTCGACGATGCGCTCGCGGCAGTGCGCAGTGTTCCCGGCGTCACAATGGCGGCACTGACGAGCCAACTGCCGCTGAGCGGCGATTCCGATGTTTATGGTGTCCGGTTCGAGTCGAGTCCGATTCAGATGCAGACGGAAGATCACAGCGCGTTCCGATACGCTGTCAGTCCAGGTTACATCGAAACCATGCGCATTCCTCTGCGCCGCGGCCGTCTGCTCGGCGACGGCGACCGCGCCGGCGCTTCCCTGGCCGCTCTGATCAATGAATCCTACGCGAACCGCAATTTTCCAGGCATCGATCCGATAGGTCAGCGGTTGAGGATTGGGCCGCCTGATAGCCCCCTTTACACCATCGTCGGTGTCGTGGGCGATGTGAAGCAAGTGTCTCTAGGCTTGAACCGCGCCGACTCCGTTTACGTGACGCCGGGACAATGGAAATTTACGGATAACACGATGTCTCTGGTCATTCGGTCTGATGGCGATCCGGCCGCTCTGGCGCGCGCAGTACGGGCTGCTGTCTGGTCGGTGGATAAAGATCAAGCGGTCGTTCGGGTCGCGACGATGAGTGACGTCGTTGCTGCGTCCGCGGCGGAACGGCGGTTCGCGCTGATTCTCTTCGAAGCTTTCGCGCTCGCAACACTGGTCCTTGCTGCCGCCGGCATTTACGGTGTGCTTACTGGAATCGTCGCCGAGCGTACCCGCGAGTTCGGAGTGCGGACGGCGTTAGGCGCGTCGCGCGGCAATATCGTCGGCCTGGTCGTGCGTCAGGGATCTCTACTCACGGGTTGCGGCGTCCTGGTTGGACTTCTCGGTGCAGTTGTGGCAAGTTCTGCGATCGCCGCGATGCTGTTTGGTGTTTCACGCCTCGATCCTGCGACGTATGCGGGCGCGATTGTTATTTTATCCTGTGTATCGGTGCTCGCGTGTCTGGTACCCGCCTGGCGCGCTGTTCGAATCGATCCGGCGAGCACGTTGCGATCTTAAAGGTTCAGTAAGGGCGTCTGCAGAATCCTATGGCTTCCAGATCGGCGTCAAACGGGAGCGCCGAATTGAAGCGTCGTGGGTAACCAGCGTGAGACCATGTGTGCGAGCCGTTGCCACGATTAACCGGTCGGCCGGGTCACCGTGAAACGATTTGGGCAAGGAGTGCAACGAAACGATCACATCGGTGTCCAAATCGATGATTCGCACCGTATCAGGAGCTGTCATCCGTCGTATCCACAAGTCGAACGGCTCATTTGGGACAAGGCGGCCCCTGGAAACAAGCATTTCACTTTCCCAAATGCTAATGGAAGAGATGAACGGAAGCTGAACCGCTGCTGTTCGATCGATCGCCTCGCGCTCTTTGCGTTTTAATTGCGTTGCTCCTGTCAGCCACCACAGCCAGACATGAGTATCGAGCAGAATATTCAACGTAGCGCCTCGAAGTCTTCATCCTTCAGTACCGATTCGCCGGCTTCGAAGCGGCATTCGGCCGTTCCACGTAAACGCTCCCACGGCTTGAGCGACGCTACAGTTTTTGCCTCGACCGAAGGTTGAATGGATGCAACGATCTTCCCTCTGCGCGTGATCAGAACCGGCTTGCCCGTTCGTTCAACCTCACGAATGACCGCAAGACAATGGTTTTTGAGTACCGTTATCGAAATGGCCATGTTGAAATTCTAAATGGCTATTTGGTGGAATACAAGCGCGGTCTCCGTCCTCGCCGCGATCCCCGGACCGGCAGGATTGTTCTCGAACAGCCCATACTCTGGCGGGCTAAAGCCCGCGACTACATCACACTCAGATTCTCTTCGCTGCTGCTCGCTCAATGCCTTCGGTCAAAATCCTTCTTGCGGCCAGCGCGTCGCCCCACGATTTGACCTTGACCCATTTACCGGGTTCGAGGTCCTTATAGTGTTCGAAAAAATGCTGAATCTGCTTCAGCGTAATCTCGGGCAGATCCGAATAGTTTTGCACGTGCTCATAACGCTGTGTCAGTTTCGGCGAAGGGACAGCGATCAGTTTATCGTCAGGTCCGGCCTCATCTTCCATCAGCAGGACGCCCACAATGCGGCAATTCATGACGGCACCCGGTGCGATCGCGCGTGTGTTGCCTACGATGACGTCGCAGGGATCTCCGTCTTCCGAGAGGGTATGGGGAATGAACCCGTAGTTGCCGGGATAGCGCATCGAGGTATAGAGAAACCTGTCGACAAAAAGAGCACCCGACGCCTTGTCCATTTCATATTTGATGGGCTCTCCGCCAATCGGCACCTCGATGATCACATTGACGTCCGCCGGAGGGTTGATGCCGATCTTGATTGCGTTGATGTTCATACCTGCGTCGCTCTCCCGGATTGTCAGCTTTTGTGAAGGCCTGAGACGTGAGTCAATGAATCTCTGTATCACACTTTTCTGCCCGCACGGCTCGCACGTATCCAGAATCCTGAAATCCCTGAAATTCTGCGGACGTTCATTTCGCTTTTCAAGTGATAGAATGCGGCAGTTTTCACAGAACGTAAGGAGCCCGCACATGCGCATTTCGCGTGTCGTCTTTTTGATCGCCGCCGCGGCGGTGGCCGTGCTGCCGATCACCCTGAGCACGGCGCAAAAACCCGCCGGCCGCAGCCCCGATGCCGACTGGCCGATGTTCAATCGGGACCTGGCCGGAACGCGGTTCTCGCCGCTGACCCAGATCAATACTTCGAATGTGGCAAAGCTGAAACAGGTGTGGACGTACAAGCTGCGGCCGCATGACGGGAAGCCGCTCACAGGCCAGAGCGCGAGCGAGCTGTTTCAGGAAGTCACACCGATCGTCGTCAACGACATCATGTATTTGCCGGCGGCAAACCGGATCGTCGCGCTTGAACCCGAGAGCGGAAAGGAGCTCTGGACCTACGAACTCAAAGAAGGGCAGGCTTCGTTCCGCGGCGTCACCTACTGGCCAGGCGACAAGAGCAATCCGCCACGCATTCTTTTTACAACCGCCCGAAAGCTTGCCGCCATCAATGCGGTGACCGGAGAACCCTCGACCGGTTTCGGCAACAACGGCGAAATCGATATGAAGATCCCGTATGACGGCGCGCCCACGATCTATAAGAATGTCATCCTGATGGGATCCAACTTCTATGGTCCGGGCCAGCGGCACGTTGCGCCGCAGCTCGACACCAGCGCCGGCGAACCGGGCGACACGCATGCCTACGACGCGCGCACCGGAAAGGAACTCTGGGAGTTCCATACGATTCCGCGTGAAGGCGAACCCGGCAACGAAACCTGGGGATTCGACAGCTGGAAGAATCGGACCGGCAACAACGTCTGGGCCTTCGCGCTGACCGTCGATGAGAAGAACGGCATCGTTTATGAACCTGTCAGCCAACCCGGCGCGAACTATTACGGCGGCGACCGGCCGGGAAACAATCTCTACGGCAATTCGACGGTTGCGCTCGATATCGAAACCGGAAAGGTGAAGTGGTACTTCCAGACGGTTCACCACGAATTGTGGGACTACAACCTTCCGCCGGCTCCGAGCCTTTTTGAAGTCAAGAAAGATGGGAAGACCATCCCAGCGCTCGCACAGACGGGAAAAGCAGGCTGGGTTTTCATCCTGGACCGTCTCACCGGCAAACCCATTTTCGGCGTGGAAGAACGGCCGACGGCGCCGGGCGACGTGCCGACCGAATGGTATTCGCCGACGCAGCCATTCCCGGTGAAACCGCCCGCGGTCGCTCGCGTCAGCATCACTAAGGATGATCTGGTGACCGCTGCAGACACCACGCCCGAACATGCCCAGGCCTGCAAGGATCTCTGGGACAAGACCAATTTCTACAACACGGGCGCATACACCTATTGGAAGTTCAAGAAGGAAGGTAATCCTCCATCCTTGATTTATCCGGGCGCCACCGGCGGACCCAACTGGGGTGGAACCGCAGTCGACACGAAGCTGAACTACATCTTCGTCAATTCGAAGGATCAGCCGGCGAGCGGATGGATGCAGAAGAATCCCAAGTATGAGCCGGGCATGGACCTTGCAAAGCAATTCCCGTACACGCACGTGAATGGACCGGCGTTCAGCGTACAGGCGAAGGACGCAAGCGGGCGGGTCGTAAACTGGCCGTGCAGCAAGCCACCATGGGCCCGGCTGGTCGCAATCAATGCAAACACGGGAGACATCGCCTGGCAGGTGCCGCTCGGTATCAACGAAACGCTGCCGGCCGGCAAGCAGAATGTCGGATCGCCGGGATTCGGCGGACCGATGGCGACCGCCGGCGGTCTGGTGTTCATCGGCGCGACGGCAGACGGCCGCTTCCGGGCCTTCGAGTCGAAGACCGGAAAGGAATTGTGGTCGGTGAAGCTGGACTACAACGTCCAGGCGATTCCGATGACATACCAGGGCAAGGACGGCAAGCAGTATGTCGCGGTAACTTCCGCTGTCGGTGGTCAGAGGGGCTCGAATAACGAGTCGCTGGTGGTTTTCACACTGCAGTAAAAGGAAGGGACCAGAAGAAGGAAACGGACATTCCCCGCCTTTCAAAGGCGGGGTGGCTGCGCCATTAACAAGATGGTCCTGTTCCTTAGCGGCGCAGACGGGGCGGTTGGTAACTTCAAACAATAAGGTGCGCTTCGCGGTTCGTTGATTACGTCTATTACTGCTTCGCCCTATCGGGCTCGCGCTTCGCGCCCGCCCGGGCGTTCTAACGTTTGATCGCTCGGGCACCCCGCCTTGAAAAGGCGGAGAATGTCTGTCAATCGGTAGTTGTTTCACCAAATTCAGGAGCTTTCTATGCGCGCTCGATATGCCATCCCGTTGGCCGCCATGGTGGCCTTGCTGCCGGTCCTGGCTCAAACCCCTAAGTCAAATCCCGGAGCCGACTGGCCGATGTATAACCGCGACCTTGCAGGAACGCGGTACTCTCCCCTCACGCAGATCAGTACAAGTAATGTTTCCACCCTCAAGATGGCATGGTCCTATCGCTTGAGCACTCCCGCGGCCGGACGGGGCGCGGGTACCGGCAGCGGCAGCGCTGCCGGCGGGCGTGGCGGCGGACGGGGTGCGGCTCCCGTTCCAACCGTGAATCCCGAAGCCACGCCGATCGTGATCAACGGCGTGATGTACCTTCCGGCGGGGGGACGCGTTCTTGCCCTGGAAGCCGACTCCGGGAAACTGATCTGGGAATACAAACTTCCCACCGGAAGCACGGCGGCTCGCGGTGTCGCATTCTGGCCGGGCGAAGGCACGACACCACCGCGGCTTCTGTTCACCGCGGGCAAGCGGTTGATGGCACTCAACGCGATCACCGGTGAAGCACCTGCGGGATTCGGTCAGGACGGCTCCGTCGATATCCAGGTGCCATGGAACGGCGTTCCGCTCATCTATAAGGATGTCGCAATGCTTGGCGCCTTCAACGCCGAAGTCTCTCAGGGCGGCGATCCCGGCGACTCGCGCGCCTTCGATGTCCGGACCGGCGCGCACCTCTGGGATTTCCATGGGGTTCCCCGCCCCGGCGAACCCGGCCACGAAACCTGGCTTGACGACGGCTGGAAGGATCGCTCCGGCGTTAACGTCTGGGGCTGGTATATGACCCTCGACGAAAAGAGCGGCACGCTATACATGCCGTTCGGAGCACCGGCAGGAAATTACTGGGGCGGCGACCGGCCGGGCAACAACCTGTTCGGCAATTCCGTCGTCGCCGTCGACGCGCTCACCGGAAAAATGAAATGGTACTTCCAGACCGTGCATCACGATCTCTGGGATTCCGACTTGCCGCCATCTCCCGTCCTCGTCGATATCAAACAAAACGGAAAAACGATCCCGGCACTCGCTGCGATCAACAAGCAGGCATGGATGTTCATCCTGAATCGCGACACCGGCAAGCCGATCTTTGGCGTGGAAGAACGGCCGGTTCCCGCCGGTGACGCGCCCGGCGAATGGTACTCGCCCACACAGCCGTTTCCGCTGAAGCCGCCGGCACTCGCGCGAACGAGTTTCAAAAAAGAAGACATCGTGACCGCGGAGGACACCACGCCGGAACACGCGAAGGCCTGCATGGACATCTATGAAAAAGCCGGCGGCTTCTACAACGCCGGTCCATTCACTCCCTTCCTCTTACATGAGGAGGGCGCGCCGCCGAAAAGCACCATCATCTTCCCAGGAAACGGAGGCCCGAACTGGGGCGGGATGGCCGCGGATCCAAAGACTGGTTACGTCTATGTGCAGACGCACGATGCGGCACTGAGCGGATGGATCGAAAAGAAGCGGCCGGGCGGCAATTATGGAAGCGGCAACGGATCGCCACAGCCCTACGACCGCGGCAGCGTCAATGGCCCCGGCCCGTATAACGGATTCGCCGCTCCTATAAAGGATGCGAGCGGCCGGACAATCGGAAACGCTCCCTGCCAGAAGCCGCCATGGGGCAGGCTCTGGGCGGTCAATGCGAATACTGGCGAGATCGCTTGGGTTTCGGTGCTCGGTCTCAACGAGGGATTACCCGAAGGCAAACAAAACGTTGGCGGAAGCGGCAGCGCCGGCCCGATTGTCAGCGCCGGCGGCCTGGTCTTCATCGGCGCCACCACCGACCGGCGCTTCCGGGCGTTCGATTCGAAGACCGGTAAGGAACTCTGGGCCTACAAGCTCGACCAGACCGTCAACGCGAACCCACTGACGTATCAGGGAAAAGCCGGCAAACAATACGTCGCCGCCATCGCCAGCGACTCGGTTGTGGCGTTCTCGCTGCCCTAACGGGTTTTAGCCGCAGATTACGCGGCTTA
>DASXLG010000342.1 GCA_036496425.1 Terriglobia bacterium
TCTCGCGTTTCCTCATCCTCAAATATCGATGGATGGCACGGATGGGCGACGAAGTAGACCAGGTCGTCCCGCTTCGGCAACACGCCCGCGAGCGGTGCTGCAATATCCAAAGCCATCACCATCGTTCCGCGATCGAGCTGCGGCGCAACTTCCGTGACAATCGCGCCGATGCGGTTATCCGGCAGCGCCAGAATGACGATCTCTGCCCCCGCCAGACCCTGCTCGAGCGGCACAACGGGAATCCCGCGTTCCTTGAGCGCCGCCTTCCCGCGTTCGCTGATCTCCACATGCCGCACCGCGTAGCTCGTCTTTGCGAGATTGTCCGCAATCCGGCAGCCCATCTTCCCGCCGGCTCCTAAAAGTGTGATTGTTCTCATGCCCTTTTTTGAAATCGAATTGCCAGGTATGGCTTCTGCAGCAGCTTCAACAGAAATTTACCTCGGTAACTTCCTTCCAGCCGCGTGCTGGTCATCTCCCACGGGTCGAGTAAGTCGCCGCGGAAGGCACCTGCGTCGTCTGGCAGCTGAAACTCATATTCGGCCGGTTGATGCAAATCGAAAAAATAGAGATAGTAATCCTTCGTCTTCGCGATGCACGGATAATAAGACCCTGGCACGGCTTCGAGTTCAGCCGCCGGCGCTCCTTCGAATACCTCCTTTAAAAACGCAATTCGCCGCGGACTCTCGCCCAGCAACTCACCGCCTTTCGAAATCCAGGCTGCCCCATCTCCTCTGTGATACGTCTCTCCATGTCCTACGTAAGCGCCCGAGACCATCCCGATCCAGAACCGCCGCATCATCTCCTCCCCCGGCAGATTCCCCCAGCGTCGGTCGATATTGCCCTCATATTTACATTCATCGAATACGATCGGCTTCGCATATTCAGCCTGCCATTGCGCCGTCTTCTCGAACTGATCGCTCTGCAAGCTCATGTGCGTTACCCACGGTTTCGCATAATCGTAAAACACTTTGCTGTAGTGAATCGAGCGCAAGTGCCTATGCGGATCGCTCTCTTCGACTATCCGGAAGAAATCATCCCATTCCGGCTGCTTCTTGTTCTTTACCAGATCGTATTCGTTCGCAATGGACCACCAGACATTCTGGTATGCCGCATAGCGGGCGACCATATAGCGGAGATAGCGCCGATTCAGGTCCGCTGGCAAATCCCCGTAGCCAATTCGATCGTAGGGATGAAACAGAATCAGATCGGCCTGAATTCCTAAATCGCAAAGATCCTGTATCCGTCGATCCAGATGCTGAAAAAAGTTCACGTCAAAGCTAAAATCCGGTGCGAACGGTCGCCTCACCGGATCGCTCTCGGTCGGTAGAATACACATGCGTACCTTATTGAAGGGCGACCCGCGCAAGCTCACTAGCGTCCGCGATTCGAGCTGTTCGTTTTGATGTATCCATCCGTAGCAGGTTGTGCCGAACGAAACGTGCGGCGTGCCGTCCGCGTGGCACAAATGCCGTGAGTCTTGGACGATTACCGGTCCATGGTTGCCTTTCCCGGCGGGGCTGCAGCGGAAGCCGCCGTGTTCACCCCGATTCGTGACAAACGTCCACTCGCCTATCGAATCGGGCATGAAGCGAATCCGTTCCGCCCCGGCGCCGTCATAAAATCCTTGCACCCGGATCGCGCGATCTCCTTTTCGAAATACCGCGGACAAATTCCCATTTCGAGATCTCGGAAAACTTGCTTCAAAGATTGTCCAGCGCTCGACGGCCCTCTGCTCTATCGCCGCCGCAAATGGCACGGATCCCAGACCCGCTAATACACTCCTGCGCGAAGTCTTCACATTCACCATTCTGTGATAGTCTCATCGCACTGGCATCGCCAGAGCAATTCGTTCGGGGTAACAATTATATGCGCTCGCTGTTTCTGCTGCTCCTCGGAGCCAGTCTCTCTTTCGCTCAGGGTTTCGGCTCTCTCGTAGGCACTGTCACCGATCCCTCCGGCGCGGTGATTGCCGGAGCCAAAGTAACTGTCACCAATCCGGCTACCGGTCAGGTTCGCGAAGAATCCACCAATGCCCAGGGCTACTTCACCGTGGCATCCCTCAAGCCCGCGACTTACGATGTAACCGTCTCCGCTTCCGGCTTCAGCCAATCCACGCAGAAGGGCGTCACGCTTCTGGCCGACCAGAGCGCCACGGTGAATACGACTCTGACCATCGGCAAAGCCGCCGAAACAATTTCAGTTACCGGCGAGGTCCCGCAGATCAACACCACTTCGGCCACACTCAGCCAGGTCGTGGAACAGCGCAAGGTTGTCGACCTGCCACTGAACGGTCGCAACGCCGCATCGTTGCTTCTCGTGGTCGCTGGCGCTATTCCGTCACCGGCCAACGACGTCGATCAAGGCAATACCAAAACATTTCCCACCGTGGTTACAGTCTCGACTAACGGCGCGCGCCAGAACCAGGTTAGCTTCCGTCTCGATGGCGCTAACAACAACGATCTCTACACAAACGTCAACCAGCCTTTCCCGTTCCCTGATGCGCTCCAGGAATTCAGCGTCCAAACCAGCAACTACAGCGCCCAATATGGCGGCAATGCCGGTGGCGTGGTAAACATCGTCACAAAATCCGGAACCAACGCTTTGCACGGCGATGCCTTCGAATTCGTCCGCAATGCCGTCTTCAACGCGCGCAACTTCTTCGCGTCCACCGTCGATCAGATCAAGCGCAATCAGTACGGCGGCACCATTGGCGGCCCCGTCGTGATCCCCAAACTCTACAACGGCAAAGATCGGACGTTTTTCTTCTTCGGCTATCAGGGCACGAAGTTCCGTAACATCGGCAATACCAGCAGCGCCTTCCTTCCCACTACCGCCGAGCGCGCCGGCAATTTTTCCGCGCTCCTCGATGCTTCTAATCCCGCCAACCAATTTCACAAAAGCGTTCCCATCCTCGACCGGAGCGGCAATCGGATTCCAGGTAACATCCTGCAACCCGGCCAACTCGATCCGGCCGCCGTGGCGTTCCTGAAGTACTTGCCTGTGTCGTCGGCCGCCAACGGGCAGCTATTCTACTCGCAGCCCGTCATCCAGGACTTTGACGAATATGTCGCGCGCGGCGATCATGCCTTCTCGGATCATGATCACGTCTCTCTCCGCTATTTTTATGACCGCTTCAGCAACGCGGGCTTTCTCGATCCCAAAAACTACCTGAGCTTCCAGAATTTCTCGACTATCATTTCGCAGAACGCCTTGGTCGGCGAAACTCACGTTTTCGGTCCCGCGGCTGTGAACGAATTCCGCGCCAGCTTCTCGCGCGAAACCTCCAATCGCGGCCCCGCCGAAGGAAGCATTGGCCTCACCGATCTGGGCGTCAATATCTGGCAGCCTCCTACCGCAAAGACTATCGAAGGCATCAACGTCAGCGGGTATTTCAATCCCGGCCAGACAGACCCGGCCGCCTTCATTCGCAACCAATACAATTTGAGCGACGATTTCAGTCTCGTGCGCGGAAAACACAATCTATCCTTCGGTGGCTCGGCCATCCGCGCCCAGGTGCTGCTTCGCAATCAGTTCCGCACCTCCGGTTCTTACAGCTTTACCGCCGATGTCACTGGCGACGCTCTGGCAAGTTTCATGCAAGGCTACATTCGCACGTTCACCCAAGGCTATGGCGAATTCAAAGACAACATGCTGAACACCTTTAATCTGTATGTTCAGGATGACTATCACGTCTCACGCCGCCTGACATTGAACTTCGGTCTGCGCTACGATCCGCAATTCCCTTGGCAGGAGCGCAAGAACCGCATCGAGCAGTTCAATCCCGCCGCCTACGCCGCCAATCTTCGTTCCCAAGTCTACGTCAACGCTCCCGCTGGCCTGCTCTTTCCTGGCGATCCGGGCGTTCCTCGCTGGGGCGTCAAAGGTAGCTACAACAACATCGCTCCGCGCGTTGGATTTGCCTTCGACCCGACCGGCGACGGAAAAACCAGTCTGCGTGGCGGCTTCGGGATGTTCCACGACGCCTTGCAGAGCGGCGTCTTCAACAACCGCTTCGTCGATGTGGATCCTTTTAGCCCGCAATTCAGTCTGACGGCTCCGCCCGGCACATTTAGTAATCCGTACGTCGGCCAGAGAAATCCTTTCCCGGCGCCATTTCCTCCGCCCAAAGACGCCGTGTTTACCCGTCCGGTTCTCGCCATCACGTACGATCCGGCCAACGGCGGAAAACAATTTACGCCCATCAACTACAACTGGAATTTTTCCGTTGAGCGCCAGCTCGCTGCCAGCTGGCTTGCCCGCGTCGCCTATGTCGGCGCCCGCGCTACCCATTTCCAGGAAGCGCTGGAGCTGAATCCCGCCGTCTATAGGCCAGGCAATACGGCTGGCGTGGACGCTCGCCGCGTCTTCCAACCCTTCGGCAGCATTTCGCAAGCCGCTATGGATATTAATTCCACATTCCACTCCGCTCAGTTCACTCTCCAAAAGCGAATTTCGCACGGCGTCACCCTTCTCGCGAATTACACCTGGTCGAAGTCTCTTGATACCTCTCCGGCGGGTGCCGGCATTAGCGGTCCCGCCCAAGGCGGAAACTCGCCGATCCCCTGGAATTTTCCCGGACGCCATCAGATGGACTATGGTCCTTCCGAATTCGATCACACTCATCGGCTGGTGGTCTCCTATGTCTGGGATCTGCCCACGTTCGCCGGCCATAACGCCTTCATGCGATATGCGGTCGGCGGCTGGCAATGGTCCGGTATCGTCACCGCGCAAACCGGCAATACATTCACTGTGCAAGCCGGCAAGGACCAATCCCAAACCGGACTTGGCACCGATCGCGCCAGTTTCACCGGTGTCGATTCCTACGGCAGCAACGCCTGCGGCAACTCGGCTCCCTGTGTCAACTACCTGAATCCGGCGGCGTTCACTATCGCCCCAATCGGCGGCTTCGGCAATGTCGGCAAGGGCAGCCTGCGCGGTCCCGGCATGTTTACCTGGGACACCGGCCTCTTCAAAGACTTTCCCATCGCCCGCGAAAGCGTTCATTTGCAGTTCCGCGCTGAATTTTTCAACGTCCTGAACCGCACCAATTTCGCCAATCCGGGCGGCTCTACCACTAACCCGAATTCCGCGACCACCAGCTTCTCGAGCGGCGGATTCGGCACGATTACTGCGGCACAGGACCCGCGCATCGGTCAGCTCGCCCTGAAATTTATATTCTGAGGGTTTGTCTTCTATCTCCGAAGTCGAACAATGGGGCGTGTTCGAATTAGCCGCCCCCAGCGCCGAATTTCGCCATCAACATCGCACCATTCCGATTGATGGCTTCGAAGATGGCAGCGGCACGCACAAAGTCCGCTTCATGCCGGATGCTCCCGGAGAATGGACTTATACATCCTCCACAGGCGAGTCCGGCCGCTTCGAAGTGACTCCGCCTTCGGCCGGCAATCACGGCCCTGTTCGCGCCTCGAACACTTTCCACTTCGCCTATGCCGACGGCACGCCGTATAATCCCATCGGCACTACCTGCTACGCCTGGACGCATCAAGGCGAAGCCCTCGAAACCCAAACGCTCGCCACCCTCCGCTCCGCGCCTTTCAACAAAATGCGCATGTGCATCTTCCCCAAGCATTACGCCTACAAC
>DASXLG010000343.1 GCA_036496425.1 Terriglobia bacterium
TGCGAATGTCGGCCGGCCGCCGTGCAACCTCGTCCATCATATGGTCGATCCGGCGCTCCGGATCTTCGTACAGCATGAAGATCTGTTCAAACTGGGTCCTGGTGCGGCGGAGCAGCTCGAGACGATCCCTCTTTGGACCGCTCAACGTGCGCTCGTGCGGGAAGACGACCTTGTTCGCATAGTCCTCAAGGTGGCCGGCGCCGACGAATCCTTTGCGGATGCGAACCTCATTCTGGCCGGGCGCCACGAAGCGCTGAAAATAGATAAAAAATACCGGCTCCGGCAAATGCTGAAGGATGCCCGCCTCGCGCCATTGTTTCAGGTAAGCCGCGGCCCGGGTGTAGACGTTATCGGTATCGGAATCGCCCGGATTCGACTTGCCGCAGACGATCCGCACGATGTTGTTGGGATGTGAGGCATAGTATCGCTCCTGCATCTCGGCGGAAATCTTGTCGTAAGGCTGTGTGACGACCTTTTCGATGGGAACGCGATCCAGCGCGAAGCGCAGGCTTCGGAACGGATAAATCTTGGCCATAGTCTTTCATTGTCCCACGACCCGGCTTGAAGTCGGCAGGGCTTGAGGCTAGAATCTGAGGCCTTCTATGAAGGCGGAATGGATCACTCGAATCGAGCAGTTCCTCGAAGGCAACGACTTCGGAAAGAACTGGGACGGCGCCTATCAGGATGCCGTGCCGACCATCCGCCAGTTCTTCCTTAAAGAGGGCTTCCGCACGCATATGATGAGCGAGTGGGACTCTCCCTCCCGCTACACCGAACTGGTCGCAACCCGGCGATCGCTCGTGGTCCGCATCCCCTGGGCCGAGGATTACCATGGCCACTCGATCGTCGACCTCGATGGACTTGAAGTTCAGTCCCAACTCCATTACGCGAACGAATAATTGAGCTTCCGCGCCGTCCTTTTTGATGCCGCCGAGACCCTGTTCACCACCCGCGGATCGGTTGGCGAAATCTATGCCAATGTCGCTCAGAAATACGGCTCGACGGTCCCGTCCGAAGTCATCCAGACCTCATTCCGCGAGCACTTCAAAGGCGCCGGTCCGCTTTCGCCGGAAAACCAGAAAGAGTGGTGGAAGGACATCGTAAATGCCGTTTTCGAAGAGGTCGGAATGATCGAAAACTTCGACCACTTTTTTAATGAAGTGTATGACACGTTCCGTGACTCCCAAGGCTGGATGCTCTTCCCGGAAACCGTGGAAGTCCTGCAGGAACTCAAGGATCGGCACTTGAAACTCGGTGTCATCTCCAACTTCGACAGCCGCATATATACGGTGATGGAAAGCCTGCACGTCCGGCACTTTTTCGACGCCGTCGTGCTCTCCAGCGAGACCGGCTTTGCCAAACCCGATCAGGAAATCTTCGACGCCGCCATTGAAGCCATCGGGTGCCCCGCCGCGGAAATCCTGTTCGTGGGCGATAGTCTTGAAGATGATGTCGAGGCCGGAAGCCGGGCCGGCTTGACCACGGTTCTGATCGACCGGACCGGCCGGCACGCCGGCCAGTATCGCGTCCAACGGATTGCCTCTCTGAAGGAAGTCCTCAAACTTACTGCTTGATTTTGAGGACCTGAATCCCTACATTATTACTAATGTCCGACCTAAATGGTCGGGGTTAAGGCGGTAGGGATACATGTTTCGGCTCTCTAAAAAATCGGACTACGGACTGATCGCACTGAGACATTTAGCGCAACATTCCGATGAATCCGTCAGTGCCCGGGAGATTGCCGCCCAGTATCACATTCCCGCCGAGTTGCTGGCTAAAGTGTTGCAACGATTGGCCCGAAAGGGCCTACTGGTATCGCAGCAAGGCATTAATGGGGGCTATGTCCTGGCGAAGGACCCGGCGACCATTTCCATCGTAGACGTCGTGGAGGCCCTGGAAGGGCCGATCTCCATTACCCCCTGTGAGCGCGGCGACGACTGCCAGCAATTGCAGGTATGTTCCGTCAAAGATCCGCTCCAGAAGGTCAAAGCCAAGGTTGTGCGGGTTCTGGGCGACACGTCGATCTACGAGTTAGCGATGAATTAAGAGGTTTAGAAGACAACAATGGTTAAGCTGCCTATTTACATGGACAATCACGCGACAACGCCGCTGGATCCGCGCGTGCTTGACGCGATGATGCCCTATCTGACGGACCACTTCGGCAATGCCGCGAGCCGCAATCACAAGTTCGGCTGGGAAGCGGAACAGGCCGTCGAAACGGGCCGCAAAGAAATCGCCGCGCTGATCGGCGCCGATCCGCGCGAGATCATCTTCACCAGCGGCGCGACCGAATCCGACAACCTTGCCGTGAAGGGCGCGGCCTGGATGTATCGGGAAAAAGGCGACCACATCATCACCTGCGTCACGGAACACAAAGCGATTCTCGACACCTGCAAACATCTCGAGAAAGAAGGCTTCCGCGTCACGTTTCTACCCGTAAGCAACAACGGACTCGTCAACCTCGACGACATCCGGAACGCGATCACCGACAAGACGATCCTGATCTCCATCATGACGGCCAATAACGAAGTCGGCGTCATTCAGGACATCAAGGAAATCGGGAAGCTCGCGCGCGAGCGCGGCGTGCTCTTTCACACCGATGCCGTGCAGGCCGCCGGCAAGATTCCATTCAATGTAAACGAGATGAATGTGGATATCGCTTCCCTGTCGGCGCACAAGATGTATGGACCGAAGGGTGTGGGCGCCCTTTACGTCCGGCGCCGCAATCCGCGCGTCCTGTTGACTCCGATCATCGACGGCGGCGGTCACGAACGGGGCATGCGATCCGGGACGCTGAATGTTCCCGGCATCGCCGGTTTCGGCAAGGCCGCACAGATCGCGCGCGAAGACCTCGCGAAAGAAGGCGCGGAGATGTTCCGGCTGCGGGAAAAACTCCGCACGACGCTCGAGCGCGAACTCGACGAGGTCTACATCAACGGCGACCTTCAGAAGCGTTTGCCGGGAAACCTGAACATGAGCTTTGCGTTTGTCGAAGGGGAATCCCTTCTAATGGGCATCAACGATATCGCGGTGTCTTCAGGGTCGGCATGCACCTCGGCGAGTCTGGAACCTTCTTATGTGTTGAAGGCGCTGGGAGTCGGCGAAGATCTGGCGCATACGTCCATCCGTTTCGGCATCGGGCGTTTCAATACGGAAGAAGAAGTCGACTACGTTGCCGCGCGGGTGATCGAAGTGGTTCGACGGCTGCGTGAACTGTCGCCCCTGTACGAAATGGCAAAAGAAGGCATCGATATCAAATCCGTCCACTGGGCAACGGAGAGCAACTGAATCCAAGGAGAATGTAATGGCATATTCGGACAAGGTCATTGATCACTACAACAACCCGCGAAATGTGGGCGCCCTCCCCAAGGAGGACCCGAATGTGGGCACCGGTCTGGTGGGAGCACCCGAATGCGGCGACGTCATGAAGCTGCAGATCAAGGTCAACGAAGAGAGCGGCGTGATCGAAGACGCCAAATTCAAGACCTTCGGCTGCGGCAGCGCGATCGCAAGCTCGAGCCTCGCGACCGAGTGGGTTAAAGGCAAAACCCTGGCTGAGGCCCTGGCGATCAAGAATACAGACATCGTGAAGGAGTTGAGTCTGCCTCCCGTGAAAATTCACTGCTCGGTGCTTGCGGAAGACGCCATCAAGGCCGCAATTACCGACTGGAAGAAAAAACACGACGACGGCAAATAAGCAATGGCTATTGAGATTACCGACAAAGCGGTCGACGAAGTTCGACGCATGATGCACAAAGAAGGCGTGCAGGCCGCCGGTTTACGCGTCGGTGTGAAAGGCGGGGGGTGCTCCGGTCTCTCCTATAACCTTTCGTTTGAAACCCAGACGCGCACCGGTGACAAGGTTTTCGAGCGCGACAACGTCAAATTGTTTTGCGATCTGAAGAGCTACATCTATCTGAACAACACTGTTCTCGATTACGACGCCGGACTGATGGGCAAGGGATTTGTTTTCATGAATCCGAACGCCAAGAAAAGTTGCGGCTGCGGTAGCTCTTTTTCAACCTGATTCCTCCAACGCATCATGGACTACTTCGAGGTGTTCGGTCTGCCCCGAGCCCTGGGCATCGACCTCGCTGCGCTCGAAAAAACATTTCACGCACTGAGCCGCAAGTATCATCCGGACTACTTCACAACCGCACCGCCAGCTGAAAAAACGATGGCGGTGCGCATGACGGCGTTGCTGAACGATGCCTACCGCACATTGCGTCATCCGGTGCGGCGCGTCGAATACCTGTTGAGCCTGTACGGCTTCAAGTCCGACGGCAGCAAGGTGCCTCAATCGCTTCTGATGGAAGTGTTCGAAATCAACGAACAACTCGAGGAAGTCAAGGCAGGCCGTGCCAGCGTGGAGGAAGCCGACTCACTGCGCGCGCAGATCAAAGAAAAGCGGCAGAGGTTCGACGCCGAATTGCAGCAGGCGTCGCTGGCCTGGGACGACCTCCTGAAGGCCGGCACCGGCGAACCGGTTCTGAAACAACACCTGGCCAGGCTGGCCGAGATATTGTCGGAATCGTCATACATACGGAACCTGGAAACAGAATTAGAGGGCGAGAAGAGTCATTAGATGCCAAAAATAGTCGGAATCGATCTAGGAACAACAAACAGCCTTGTCGCGATTGTCGAAGACGGGACACCGCGGGTGATTCCCGGTTCGGATGGAAGCAAGCTCGTCCCTTCCGTGATTTATTTTGATGGACCGGGCACGGCACCGCTGGTCGGAAACATCGCCAAGGGAAAGATGGTCGAAAAGGCCAGGAACACCATCTTCTCCATCAAACGCTTCATGGGCAAAGGCATTGAAGATGTGCGGCCCGATCTGCCGCTGCTGCCGTTCGAAGTTTCGCCCGAAAGCGAACACATTATCCGGCTGAAGATTTTCGGCCGTGATTACACCCCTCCGGAACTCTCGGCATTCATTCTCCGGGAACTTAAGCGGAATGCCGAAGCGGCTCTCGGTGAAGAAATCAAAAACGCGGTCATCACCGTTCCGGCCTATTTCAATGACGCGCAGCGGCAGGCGACAAAGGACGCGGGCCGGATCGCAGGTCTGGATGTACTCCGCATCGTCAATGAACCGACTGCGGCATCGCTCGCATATGGCCTGGACAAACGCAAACAAGGCACGATCGCGGTCTACGATTTCGGCGGCGGAACGTTCGACATCTCTATACTGAAGCTCAACGACGGGATCTTTGAAGTCTTGTCGACCAGCGGCGATACCCACCTCGGCGGTGACGATATCGACGAAGCATTGATCCGGCTTGTGCTCAAAGACAGCCCCGGCGCCGCGATTCCAGCAGTCCGAAAGGCGGTCAACAAGGCGAAGGAAGACCTTTCAGCGGCAGACTCGGCCGATATCGTCATCGAATCCGCCAGATACAACCGCAAGCTCAGCCGCGCGGATTTCAACGCCCTGATCGATCCGATCATCGAGCGGACATTGGCTCCGTGCCGTCTGGCCCTTAAAGATGCCGGCCTGCGGCCGAACGAAATCGATGAAGTTGTGATGGTCGGCGGATCGACGCGCATCCCTCTCGTCCGCCAGAGTGTTCAGGAATTGTTTGGGCGCGTCCCCCACACGGAACTGAATCCCGACGAAGTCGTAGCCCTGGGCGCGGCCGTTCAAGCCGACATTCTCGCGGGCGGCAAGCGCGACATGCTCTTGCTCGACGTCACCCCACTGTCGGTCGGAATCGAAACGGTGGGCGGCGTCATGTCGAAGATCATCCCTCGCAATTCCACAATTCCCGCAAGCGCCACCGAAATGTTCACGACATTCATCGACGGTCAGACCAATGTCAAGATCCAGGTCCTTCAGGGCGAGCGTGAATTGGTGAAGGATTGCCGCAGTCTCGCGCAATTCGACCTCAGGGACATTCCGCCGATGACCGCCGGAATGCCGCGGATCGAGGTCAAGTTCCTGATCGATGCGGACGGCATTCTCAGTGTCTCGGCGCAGGAACAACGGACCGGCAAATACCAGTCGATCGAGGTCAAACCGACCTACGGGCTCACCGACGAACAGGTCGAACAGATGATCCTCGAATCTTTCGAGTACGCGGAGTCCGATATCGAAGCCCGGCTGGTTATCGAAGCCCGCAATGAAGCGGAGACGGTTCTTAACGCAACCGCCAAAGGTCTCACCGATACGCAATATGCCGCGCTCTCCGGCGAAGAAAAGGCCGAGATCGCGGCGGCGGCGAAAGACCTGCGCGACAAGATGCGGGGCAATAATCACCAGGAAACACGCCAGGCTATCGAACGCCTCAGCAATGCAACGATGCACCTGGCAGAGATGATCATGAATTCAGCCATCTCGCTGGCGTTGAAGGACAAGCGCGTGAGGGAAATTGAAAATGAGTAGATCATTGACGTGGACCACTACCGAAGACGTTGCCATTGCCCTCGCCGACAAATTTCCGGATACCGATCCCCTGACGGTGCGTTTCACCGATCTCTACAAGTGGGTGACCGGCCTTGAAGGTTTTAGCGATGATCCGAAGAATTCCAACGAGAAAAAACTCGAGGCCATCCAGATGGCCTGGTATGAGGAGTGGCAGGATCGCCGCTGATGCGTTAATATTCGCAAGCTCATATGATGTATTGTCCACGATGTAACAATACGCACTGGAAGCCCACGGAGGGGCGCAAGCTCAGGGAACGGCTGGCATGGCTCCTGCTGAGGCGGCCGTACCGCTGTATCAAGTGCGAGCGAATTCAACTCGCCTCGATCTTCCTCGATTTTCAATGGCCCGGCCCCCGGAAACCGCGCCGGAAAATCGCGCGCGACCAAGGCGACATTACTGAATTGAAGTGTCCCGAATGCGGCGGTTCTGTACGGCGGTCGCGCCGCCGGGGCATCGAGCGGCTGATGTTCTTCGCGAAGGCTTATCGCTGTTCCGAATGTACAGCGCGCTTTAAAACCTTCAAGCTTGTATAGCCTCGGCTGCACGCAGGCCCGTCGTCACCGCCCCTTCGATGAACGGCCCCAGCAGATAGTCCCCGCAAACCAGCAACCCGGCCCTTCGATTCCTGCGTCGAAATTCATCGATCTGTCTGTAGCGGCCCGGGGGAAATTTCGGCATCCCGGAAGCGCGCTCCGGCACCTCGATCGAGCCGGGCTCGATCTTGTATACCGAGCGCAGTTCCTCCATCAATCCGGCAGATGTCACTTCGGAACCGCCGCCGGTGATGGTGAGTAATCCCCGCCCGTCGGGAATTCTTGCCGGATCGATATAGTCGATGAACGAAATGGTGGCGGCCGAATACCCTTCCACCTTGGGAATGGACACCGCATAGCACTTGCCGTCGACCGGCTGTTCGGTCGAGACGGAGACACTGACGGTCCGCTGATAGGCACAGCTCCGGAAGAACTGACGGTCCTCTTCAGAAAGCAAGTCCGCCATACCCGATATTTCAAGGACCTCATCTCCAGGTACAGCGATGACAACATCGGAAAAGCTCCTGGTGTTGACAATATAGGCATGCCCTGCGGCCGCGATCGTCAGAATCTTTTCATTCACGATAACGGATGACTGTGCCGCCAGCCGGCCGGAAATCCGTGAAGTGCCCCCGCGGACCGTGCTCATGCGCGTGTTGTACATGTGCTTCGCAAGGACCAGATAAAGCCATTTCGAGGTTTCCTCGGACCCGAAGAAAAACAGCGTGGATATCAGCGGCCCTGCCACGTAATTCAGGATATTCTGCGAAAGTTCGCGTTTTATGAATGCAGCGACGGTTTCATTGTCGAATTCAAGGCCCCGCTCGGGATGATGAAAATCCAGATGCGAAGAATAGCGCGCGAGCAAATACGCCATCCGCGGCAACAATGCTTTATCCGTGATGCCCAGCCCCCGAAACGATAGCAAACCCGTGGCCGAGGACACGCGGTGATGATAAACACGGCCTTTGTACAACTGTCCGGCATGAGGTGGGATTGAAATGATCTCGTCCGCCAGGCCGAGATCCCGGATCAACTGAAAGCTGTTTCGGAACAGCTCCGGCGACAGCAGGTACAAGGCCGCCGAATCGCGTCCTCCGGCTTCAGGCCGAGACTCGAACACCGTGGATTCAATTCCCCGACGTTTCAAATAGAACGCGCAAGTGAGTCCGGCCAGCCCGCCGCCAATGATTGCGACATGCTTCATTCTTATTTTGAGAACCAGTACGCGAGGCGAACGAGGAAAACGTCATCGGGGTGGGCGAGGAGATGACTGATGTCGTGGCCCGCGGAGAAGTATCCCGGATTCGAATTGTCCTGGCGGTTCTCTGTCCAGACAAGATAAAGCGTGGAGCCGAGGTGCCAGTCCCACCGGAAAATGGCGTTCACGCGCATCGATTTGAAATTGAAGTTCGGATCGGGGATCGTGAACGGCTGCGCCTGAACGGAGTTATCCGGATCGACGGTATATGTGCTCGACGCCGGGTCGTAAGAGATCTGCCCGATTTCGTGCCCGTAGCGCAAAAACGAGTACGTGTCCGGTTGCGCCAGTTCTTTGATATCCCAATAACGTGCAACGGAGATCAGCGGCTGCGCAAAAACGGCGAGAGACATGTAGGGGCTGAGGACCCAATTCACCTGCGTGGTGAGATTCACGTCGAACTGATCGATCTCGCCGAAGACGTACCGGCTGCCATATGTCCTCGTAGCCGTCGGATCGGCGACCGCCTTGACGTACTGCGCATTGGTCCGGCTTCGATCGAATCCGGGCGATGTGTTGATGGTGATCGAAGGGTTCGGCTTGTAGTTGATCCCGACATTGCCGCTGAGCGACCACGCGTGCGGCTTGTTGCTGGCCATATTGAAGTAGGGATTGAAGGAAACTTTCTTCCGGGAATCCGAGCTCAGGCCGAAACCGGCAAAATGACCTGGAAGGTTCAGCGCAGCCGGCCCGCCACGCGTCAGTTGATCGTCACGCACCTGGGCATGTCCACCGGCATTCGCGGATATCGACCAGTAATTCATGAACTGCCAGTAGGCCGACGAATTCCAGCCGCTTCCGGTCAGTTTTCGGCCAAAATCCCAGGTTTGCCAGTTGGCAACCCACACATTGCGGCTGCGCGAGAAGCGGTCCGGCGTGGTCTTCCTCCAAAAGACGACGGTGTGCTCACCCGCGCCGTCGCCGCCGGTCTGAAAACCGAGGTCGTTAGATTCGAAACCCGGACTGACTCCCCAGAGCGCGGCATTGACGATCACGTCGCCCAACTGCCGGTTGAGATTGACGTCCCCCTGCCAGCCGCGCATCGACGTCAGTTCCGGCTGCAATCGGACCTCACTCGCATCCGGCCGTTGAAAGTAGTGTTGCGGAGATTGCTGCAATTGATTCATCGCAGCCGTGCTGCCGCCCACCGAACTTCCGGCAACTCTGGCGGTCAGGACCCACGACTTCTTCGAGTCGAGAAACCAATATCCATCGCCTCCGATGATGTTTGCCCGCTTGGGCAGCTGTCCGCTCAACCCGGGGTCTCGAAGGTCGCGATTGACGGCCGTTGTGAGAAATCCGACGCCGCCCCGGTTCCATTCGCGGAGAACACGGCCGACCATGTAATTCGTCAACGGCTCGACTTCCGCCTTGGATTTTTGTTCTACCCCGGAATTTGGATCCCGATTGGCAACATCTGCGTAATCACGCGCTGTCAGGCCTTCCACCAGGCCGACGGTCCAGCCGTTACGAGTCTTTCCAGTCAGCTTGCCCGCTCCGAGAATCTGTGTGTTCTGTGGCAGGTCGACGAAAGCGGGACTCCCCTTCACGGTACCTTCCGGGGCCCGGCCGAGCCGGCGGGAGTAGAACAAGTTTGGTTCATTTCGATTGAAACCCCAGGAGCTGTTCGCTCCGCCCTGGCCAAAATTCCCGAAAATGTTGGCTCCTTCCAGGAAAAAAGGCCGTTTTTCCTGGAAAAAGGTTTCGAATTGCGAAATGTTGACGACAGCGGGATCGACCTGCACCTGGCCGAAGTCGGGATTGACGGTGGCGTCCAGCGTCATATTGCTTCTCACGCCATACTTCAGATCCAGACCTGTCATCCCAGAGAAGCTCCGGCCGCTGTTGAAGGGATCCCCCGGGGTAGTCGGCCGAACAAAGTTGGCCTGGGCCGCCAGATACGGCGTCAAATCGAGGTGCCGGTGCACGTCCAGGCTATCGAGTCCGTCGAGATTATCCATGCGCGAGGCCGTACCGGTGTCGTTCTTGGGTACCATCTGCAACCACACCGTCTCGTTCTTGCGGTGGATGTAGCGTGCGGCATTGATGCCCCACACCTGGCGATCGCCCCGCGGAAATCGAAGCTGCGAAAAGGGAATACGAATTTCGAGAGACCATCCGTCGTCGCCGATGTGGGTCGCGGACTCCCAGACTCCGTCCCAGGACTGATCCTGAAAATTGTCGTTGGAGATGATCGCATCCCGCTGCACTCCGGCCGCGCTTACCTGGAAAAGCGCGCCGGTCAGCTGATCGTGATTCGGGCTGAGCTGAAGAATGAAATAGTCCGCATCCGGCACATCGTCCCGCCGGGAAAGCTGGCGCACGATCTTCTCCGGCTCCCTGTCGAACATGCGCACGCCGAAGTAAATCGAGCTCTCGTCATAGACGACCTGGATTTCGGTCCGCTCGCTCGGATCAACTCCTTCGATCGGATCGCGCTGTGTGAAGTCCCATTCAATGGGGGCTTTCTTCCAGACAGGATCGTTCAGAATTCCATCAATCGCTATTTTTTCATCTGTCCGGTAGGCGTGAAGGGTGTGCGCAGGCTTGCGTGGGCTCTGCGCGCGCACGGATCGCGCGCACACGAGGAGGAGGATTGCAGCAGTCGCGACGTAGCGGCGCATGCGCATGCAGTATAGACACGATCCGAAAACTTTAGTTACCGAAAATCGGACTATCGCTGCCCGCGCATCGAACGAAGCTGTTGTTGCTGCCAGGTGACCATCTGGTTAACCCAGGCGAGGTTCGTCTTCGCGCTATTCTCCACCGTACCAAGCCATTGATGCCAGGTCGCGTTGGTGTACTCTTCAGGAGCGGGTTGCGTCTTCATCTTCGTGACCGTAGCAAGGGCTTTATCCGCATATACCCTCGCCGTACCGAAGTCGCTCTCATTGGCCAAAGCGCGGCTCAGCTCGATATAGACCTCAGGTAATCGCTTCGACTTCGGAAAATTTTTCTCGAAATTGAGCGCGAGCTTCTTTTTGGTTTCGGGATTTTTTTCCTTCACGATCTGCGTATAAGCCGCAGGATCGCTCCCCTGGGCCCGGGCTTGTTGAAGCAAAAAGGGCTGTAAGAGGCATACCAGAGCCAGAAATGTTCTCATCCGGATATGATGAGAGGTTTTGAGAAGCCGGTCAAGCTGCCGTATCTATCCGGCGGTCATGCAGGCGCCGGATTGTTTCGACCAGAACCGGCGGATCGAAGGGTTTTGTCAGGTAGACGTCGAAACCGGAAACGAGAGCCGTATCGCGATCGGCCGCCGTCGCAAAAGCCGTCAGAGCGATGACGGGCGTCGTTCGAAAATGGAGATCCTCATCCCGGCGGAGCGCCGCAATGAACGCATAGCCGTTATATTCCGGCAGGCCGATATCGGCGACAACCACATCCGGCCGCTCGGCCTTTACAAGCTGAAGCGCTTCCGGCACGCGTTGAGCAAAGACCACACCCGCACCATCCATTTGCAGAACGATACCCAGAAGATTCCGCGTATCGGTATCGTCCTCGAGCACCAGGACGCGTACACCGTTAAGAAAGCCTTTAGAATCAGACACGGATTTTCTCTGCGGCCTTGGTCCGCGAGCCCCCTCTCTAGAAAGGTGCACGTCACAAACCTTTGCGCAGTGGAGCGCATCCGCGTTGTCGGACCTGGGCTTGAACGAAGGGCTTGAACGCCGCGATGTGTTGATCGCCGTCTGGTCAGACCGGGTAGAGGCGCAGTTTGGGCGTGACAGAAGAAATGGCGGCAAAGTCTTTGTCATCCTGGAGCAGAATAAGTTCGTGCTCGATAGCAATGCGTGCAATCAGGCAGTCATTGCTGCTCCTGGGCGTCTTCCCGGCACGCCTGCAACTTTGGTAGAGCCGCGCAGCCGCGACATGGGATTCAACCGGATCCGATGCCGAATAGCAGCATAGTACGGAAAAATACTTCCTCCACTTCTCGAAGCGGTCATCCGAGTCCGCTCCCTGGAGGATTTCCTGCAGGATGATCGGCGCAATGCCGACGACCTCGTCCCCGGAGAGAAGATCCTTGAGCACTTCAACCTGGCGAGTGGCATTGCCGCGCAGGTAGTCGATCCAGACCGAGGTATCCACCAGGTACATCAGCCGGCGCGTTCGCGCTTGTAATCATAGGTTTTGCGCACGCCGCCGCTACCATAAAGGTCGAGAAGCTTCCGCTGCTTTCCCGTCTGCACGAAACGCCGGAGAGCGGCATCCACTGCTTCCCTCATCGTAGTGACCTTGGCAAGGCGCATGGCTTCCCTGACAAGCTTGTCATCGATCACAATATTGGTACGCATGATGTACACCTCTTGATGTGTATACTATCATGGTGCAATGATCCAATTTTAATCGCCCTCTCCCACGATTGCGGAAGCTACAGAGTCCTGCGCTCGAGAAAATCGAGGGCAGTGCTGGAAATGGTTTTGCAGCATTGCATCGCCGATTCCAGCGCAGGACATGATTGAGCAGTGCTGCATCGCCGGTTTCTGTGCAGGAACGATTTAGCAGCGTTGCATCTGCGATTGCACCGCAGGAGAAGACTTAGCAGTGCTGCATCCCCTATTGCAACGCAGCAAATGGTTCAGCAGCGCTGCATCGCCGATTGCAGGGAGGGAAGTGGTTCTGCAGTGCTGCATCGTCCGATGCAGCACTGCAAACGCCGGAGCAGTCTTGCATCCTGCCATGCAGCGCAGCAAACGGTTTAGCAGCACTGCATCGGCAATTGCAGCGCAGCATCCGGTTTTGCAGCACTGCATCGGCAATATCAGCCTTGGAAACGATTTAGCAGCACTATTTCCAGGAGACGCTCTCTCCGCCCATGAGAATCATATTGAGGATAGATGGACTGGAGTGGTCGAATTCAACTGGCGCCAACCGGTCGCCGTAAGGCTTCAGTATCGAGAGACGCGGCAGAATGGCGTTCGGTTGTTGTTCTCCGCCGGCGCGTATCGCGGCATTGATGGTCGCGCTCCAATTTAATGTGGTCTCGGCGCCATTTACTGTTACGACGACCATGGGATTGACCGCGACGCGTTTCGGGATGGTGACGCACATTTCGTTATTCAATGTTTCGCACACGGCGACCTCCGTCTCGAGCAGCTTCGTTCGCCGTTCAAGGTCGGCCTTGTTCAACCCGCCGACAAGCAATGCGGTAAATTCGGTCTGTCCCGCTTTATAAAACAGTTCGTAAAAATGCGCGGCTTGCATCGGCTCGAAATAACTATGGATCGGCTGAGAAGCTTGTTGGACCTCGCTGCCCATGTGCCGTTCGGCCGAAATCGGAGCGACGGAAACGCCCGGTGAATGGCTTTGGGGTCGAACCGAATAAAGCGCCATCTCATAGCCGAGCACGTTGTCCGTGAAATGTACATTGACGTTCAGAGCACACGAGAGTGACTGCGCATCGCAAACGGAGGTGTCTACCGGAGAGTCGGCTTCGACAAGCGGGGCATCGGGCACCACACCATCCTTCACAATCGGCGTCATGATTTGCAATCGTACGCCGGGATTGAGCTGCACAGTCTTTCCGTCATTTGGATACAGGAGCTGGAAAGCCACATTCAAGTCCAGAGGCACGGATTGGGCGAGTTGATTTGCGAGGCGGAGCGCTTCTCCGTCCGGGATGCAACCCTGAGCTTCGAGATCTTCAGCCCACGATGTGAGCCAGCCGCGCGGCTGTTTGCTCAAACCATCACGCGTTATTGTGACTTTAACGTGTTTGCCTCGCGCCCTCACGCCGGCCGGACAGGTCGCACGTGGGCGTGCATCGGTCTGTACAATCGCGTGGGTAACATTTGGGCCCGAGACACGAGGAGGCGTCAGGACATTATCCGGGGCGAGCCGCCATGAAGCGGGTGGAACTGGATGCATGCAACCAGCCATGCCTGTGAGGAGGACGGCCACTATTATTCCGCGTTTCAACGCGACACCTATCGCAAATTGAAATTCACTTCGACATTGATGGCTACATCCACCGGCACACCGTCTTTTGTCGCAGGCTTGAAAACCCATTGCTTCAGCGCCTCAATAGCACTTGCATCGAGACCGTAGCCGAGGCTGTGGACCACACGGCGAATATCAACCGTCCCCTCTTTGTGGATAACAACCTCCAACACTACGGTTCCTTGAACCTTAGCAGCCCGGGCCTCCGCTCCATATTGAGGCTCAACTCTTGAAACGACGGTAGGCGGCTTGATATCAGGGCCCATACGAAGTGGCTGTGCCGCATCTGGCGGCAACTTGAATTCCACATCGATCTGCGTTATCGCCGCAACGGGCAGGCCGTCCTTGAATGCTGGCGCGAATCTCCAGTTCATCACGGCATCGATAGCTCTCTGATTTATCGTGTCGGTTATCCCCTTCAGCACTCGCAACGTCTTGATGTGGCCTTGAATATCCACCGATGCTTCAAGCGTCACAATACCCTCGATCGCTGCATATAAAGGTCCGGTGGACTCGATCACCTGCGGCGGGGTGACCGTGCTGGTCGTAACGGTGGCATTGTCTCCAATGTGGGTCCGTTGTGAAGGGACGGGCGGCGTTTCTGTTTCCGGCTCAGGCGGCGGAACAGGCTTCGGGACCGCCACAACTCGCGGAGGCAATGGAACCGCTCCGGTCAGGTTTATCGACGCAACTCCGATCGTTATCAAAGCTGTTAATAAAGAGAGAGTAACCAGGCCGGTTGTCGACATTGCCCGGCGGCGGGCTCGCGAATCCAGGAGTGAAACCAGCCTCGCCTCGAGCTGAGACGGCTGAGCCATCGCCATTGCGGTAAACCCGAGTGATTTTCGAACCTGGAGCCCTCGAACGATTTGAACCAGATGTTCCGCGTAGTCTTCGGCCGCACCGCCGAGATTCAACACCTGATCGTCGCAGGCCCGCTCGCGTTCGATGCGCGCGCTGCGCGCTGCAAACCAGATCAGGGGATTGAACCAATAGACGCTGCAAGCGAGCTGGACGAACAAATGAACAACTCCATCGCTTCGTTTCACGTGCGCAAGTTCATGTGCCAGAACCAGGCGCCTCCGCTCGGGCCGCCACTCGCGGGCGCTCGCAGGCAGAAGAATCCTATGCCGCCGGAACCCCCACGTCATCGGCGCGACTTCCATCTCGCTGAACAAAAGCCGTACCTGCTTGCCGGAACCCAAACAGCGCGACACTTCACCGACAAGCTCCTGCCACGTTTCGTCTTCGGCATCCACGGTTCCAGCCAGCCGCAACACTCCCAACAGACCTGCGAGGAACCTCGTGAGAAAGAAGCCCAGTCCGGCTCCCCATAACACGCCCAATACCGCCGTCGTAGAGTATCCAACCGGGCGCTTGAATCCCGATTCAGCCCCCACAACCGTTAGGTGTGTTGCCGGTGTGCCCTGTTGCACGCCTCTTTCAGCTGCGGGCAGGACAGGCAATTGAAGCTGCGGCAGAATCGCCACCGCCGGCGGAAGCAGGAGCGCGCCGGCGATCGCAAGGACCCATACTGCGTGACGTTTCGCGGCGGATGCACGGCGCAAGGCAAGACACGCCATGGCCGCGCCTATCAGGATGAGGCTGGACCTGGCAATGATACTGAGAGCGAAACTCATTTTTTGCCTCCTTTACGAGCCTTGTCGATCAGCTGCTGTAGACGATCCAGCTCCGGCTCCGATAGCCTGGACGACGACGAATCGAGCAACGCTGCAACGGCGTCTTCCGGCGAACCGTCGAAAAATGTCTGCACCAGGTGACGCAGCGCCGAGCGCTTGGCCTTCTCCCGTTGCATCGTCGGCATGAAGACATACTTCCCTGCCCGCTCTTCATGCCGGATATGACCCTTCTGTTCGAGAATCCGCAAAAGCGCCCTTACCGCCGAATAACCCGGCGGGTCCGGCAGGCTCTCCATCACTTCCGCTGCCGTCGCAGATTCTTTGCGATAGAGAACATCCATGATCTGGCGTTCACGGCGGCTTAAGGCAGCGTGTGGTGTCTTCATATGATGCTAGAAACTTAGCATCAGTGCGTGGTTGGCATCAAGTAAAATGCTAAATATTTAGCATCATGTGGGTTTCATTCGTGCGCACGGTCAATGTTCCCCTCCTAAGTTAGGAGGGGAAGCGTGGCGAAGCCGCGCGGGGGTGGTCCGTTCAAAGATGCGCAGCCTCCTTATAGATATTCGCGAAGCGCTCCTTATTCGTAATCGGTGCGCTTCGCGGCCATCCATAAGAAGCGCGCTAACGCACGGACTTTGAACAGACCGCCCCAGCCCTCGCTACGCGAGGGCATCCCCGCCTAACTTAGGCGGGGAATGGAAGCGCTAATTTGGACATTGTGTTTTCCAATCCGTTCACCTCTTCTATGGACCGCGCCTACAACGGCGGAATTGGTGCCCTGCGTGCAAATCCCAAAATATGAGACCCATTTCGATCATCGGTATCGTCCTTATTATTCTTGGTGTCATTGCCCTGGCTTCCGAAGGCATCACCTATACAAAAACGGACAAAGTCATTGATATCGGGCCCATTCAGGCGACGGCGCAACATCGGAAGACCATTCCGATATCCCCTGTCGCCGGAGGCGCTGCGGTCGCCGCCGGTGTCGTGCTGGTGATCGTAGGTTCCAAGCGGCAGTAAAGCGCTTCTATTTACCTGCCTGACAGATGATTTTCCCCTCACGAATCGTGTATCTGACGTCCGTCAGCGCCGAAAGACTTCCCTCAGGGTCACCGTTCAAAACGGCGAGATCCGCCTGCAAACCTGCGGCAACCCTGCCCAACTCGCGCGCTTTGCCGAAACGCTCAGCAGGCGCGGTGGTCAGTGAGGCGAGGATCTGCTGGAAGCTCATCCCCGCCTGAGCCATCAAGCCATACTCCTCGATTGGATCCGGATCGACGGCACCGAGATCCGTACCGAAAAGGACCGTACCATGGTTCGCAATCCATGCTTGCAGCTGTCCCACTTCCGTATCCACGACCTTGTCCTGCGCGGATTTGCGGTCGTGCCGCGCATACCATTTCCAGATCCAGAGTGTCGGAGTCATCGCTGCGTGACTTCCTTTGATCATCGCCAACAGCGTTTCATCCCATGGACCCGAATGCGGCGTCGTGTGAGCAATGACATCGACGCCCGCGCGCAGCGCGGAGAGAACATCCGCTCCAGTATTGGGATGAACAAAGACGGGCCTGCCGGCCTGGTGCGCTTCACGGACCACAGCCTCGATCGTGCCCTGCGACAGAAAAGATTTCGAAGGAGCCGAGGCAAACAATTTGATCCCGTCCACACCCGCATTCAGAAGCTTTCCTGCGGCTTCGACGGCTTGATGCGCATCCGCCACTTGAGGCGCCGCGGAATTCATCCATCCCATGGCACGCAAGATGATGTCGGGCGGCAGACCCGGGTCGGCAGGAAGCAAACCCAGCCCGGTCGAGTAAATTCTCGGCCCGGGCACCTCGCCGGATTCGATTCGATCGCGTAACAGCCTGGTGTTGTCCCAGGGAGACGAAAGATCGAAGGCATTCGTGAAGCCGTATCGCGTGAGCATGTCCTGGAGTTGCCGGCCTAACTCGCCGGCAGGAATACTCGCGGCATCGGCCCATTTTCTCTCCATGAAATGGACGTGGCTGTTCCAGAAACCCGCAGTAACGGTGCAGCCTGCGCAATCGATTACCTGCGCATCCGGCGGAATCCGGACCTGCCCCTTTGTGCCCACTTTTGCGATCTTTCCGCCGGCCACGAGTACGACGCCGTTTCGGATCGGATCGTGGGTGGGATCGACGTAAATCGTTCCGCCTGTAAGCGCCAGGCGGTCAGGCTGTGGTGACGCTGTTCTCATGCCTCAGCCTTTGCCGGGGAACTCGCGCGTCATCTCGATCATCGTCCGCCTGAATCCGAGACGGGAAAACAAACGTTGTGCGCCGGTGTTCTGCTCCGCAGTCGACAGGATGACCCGCGGCGCTCCTTGTTCACGAAGCCATTCGCTTGCCGTTTCAATCAGCGCGGCACCGATGCCGCCATGCCGGCACGACGCGTCGACCACAACATCGTGGATGAATCCCGCCTCGTCTCGAAGCTCCTTCCAGCTTTCCGGCTCCATCTCCGCATAGACGTAGCCAAGAATCGCCTGATCTCTTTCAGCCACAAAAACGACGGCTCCGGGCTCTTTCATCCTGTGGCCGAGAAACCAGGCATAACCTTCTTCAAGCCCGGACATCGGCGCCTTGAATCGTTGCCGGTCGAAGTCAAAATGAGTTTTTACGAGGACGGCGCCGAGACGACCCAGAGTCGGCAGGTCGGAGGCATTCGCAAGCCGGATCGTGAAGTTCTGCATGAGTGCGTTATACCGCAAAATGCAAGTTCAGGCGTATTCCCTCAACAACTCTTTCACTTCGGCATCGGTCGTCTGGCCGAAATCTTCATACCATCGTCCGACGGAATAGAACGGCTCGGGCGTCGCCGCGCAGACGACTTCGTCCGCTTCGCCCTTAATAACGGCATAGGTTTCGGCAGCGGCAACCGGCACGGCGACAATGATTCGGGCAGGATCCTGCAGCCGGAGAGCAGCCACGGCGGCCCGCATCGACGCGCCTGTCGCGAGTCCGTCATCCACAACAAAAACGCTGTGGCCCGAAACGTTCAGAGGCGGTCTCTCGCCCCGATAGAGTTCTTCCCTTCGTGTAAGCTCCACGCGCTCATGAAGCGTCACGGCGTCGATGACGCCGGGGGAAATTCTCAACTCCTGAATCACGGCATCGTTCAGAATGCGGACCCCGCCGCTGGCGATCGCACCCATGGCCAGCTCTTCCTGGCCGGGCACACCCAGCTTGCGCACGATGAACACATCGAGCGGTGCATTGAGACCGCGCGCCACCTCGTAAGCCACAGGAACGCCGCCACGCGGCAGGCCGAGCACAAGAATGCCCGGCTGATTCTCATATGCCGCCAGCATACGAGCCAGGACGCGGCCGGCTACAAAACGATTGGGAAACCTGTCCATACTTACAGACTACAACTACGGGCATGGTATCGGATGTGCAGCATATTTTTAGAGGTACCAGTCAGGAGGGGTTAGCGCATGAAAATAAGTGAACTCATGACACGGAACGTCAAATGCATCTCGCCGTCGCTGCCCATTTCGATCGCATCCGAGATGATGCGGGACGACGATATCGGCTTTCTGCCCGTCTGCGAACACGACAAGGTCGTCGGAACGGTCACCGATCGCGACATCACAATCCGATCCGTTGCTCAAGGACGCGATCCCCGTCTTGCTCCAGTCAACGAGATTATGAGCGTAACCGTCTTCCATTGTTACGAAGACGAAGACGTGGAGACCGTTGCTCAGGCAATGCAGGACGATGCTGTGCGCCGGATGCTGATATTCGATCGCAATGAACAGCTGGCCGGCGTCGTGTCGCTTGGCGACATCGCAAAAATTTCCAGCGACCCTACACTCGCGGGCGAGACGCTGGGAGAAATTGCCGACGCGGCCTGATGAAGGGAATAGCGGCCGAAAGGCACACAGCCGCGTGTGCCTTTTTGTGACCGTTTTCTATCTTGAAGGAACCGAGAACCGCAAACCGCGAGCCTGATTTTCCTTCTGTGTTGCGTCCAGGTCGAGGTCGGAGAGAGGAATCTTCGACGAGTGTTTATCATCCAGGACCCAAAATGTCTGCCCGATGATCGCGTAATTCTGGATTTCCAGGCGATGACCGTCGCGGAACACCAGAACCACCGGCATCGACGCCGATGTGGACGGCGCCTGGGATGCCGCCTGTTGCTGGCGCAGCTGTTCGACTTCCTGCGTCAGCCTACCAACCTGATATGAAAGATCGGAATCGCTCTGGCCTGAAGGCTGCACATCTCCGGGGCCTGGAACATAGACCGGCTGCTGCTCCGAATAGGCCGGTTCCACATAGCCCGGACCGGCTCCGTATCCATAATAAGGAGAGTAGGCGTCATATGGAGGGTAATAGCCATATCCGTATCCGTAACCATAGATCGGCGCGACAACGACGGGCCGGGCTGGTCTGACGGGTCTGATCACCGGGCGCGAATTGATGATCGGAGCGCGGCCAAAACCGGTTACCGGAGCGCTCCTGAATGGTGCAACCGGACCAAACGATCCCGAAGGCCGCGACGCGACGCTACCGCCGCTATGCGCCGCCCCTCCTCCGCGGTGTTGCGCCTGAAGGGAAACCGGAGCTATGAAGGACGCAAGGGCCAATACGAGCAAAAGAACGCCAAAAGCCCGAGCCATGTTCGTGCCCTCCTTTAACTCCATAATACTCCTTGCGTCCCATCTGCGTAATCCGCGTCATCTGCGGCTAAAACAAATTTTGCCGGAGCCGTATCTTCAATATTTCAGGAGTGAAACGACATCGTACCCCTTGAGACGATCGCGGCCCTTCAGTCCATCGAGTTCAATCACGAAACTGAGGGCAGCCACCAGGCCTCCAAGCTTTTCGACCAGGCGTGCGCTTGCCAGCGCCGTCCCGCCGGTGGCCAGCAGATCGTCGGCGATGACCACCCGCGTGCCGGGCTTTACCGCATCCTTGTGAATTTCCAGCGTATCCATACCGTACTCGAGTTCGTAACTGATGCGTTCGGTATCCGCCGGAAGTTTATTCGGTTTTCGAACCGGGACAAAACCGGCGCCGAGGTTGTAGGCCAGGGCGGGAGCGAAGATGAAGCCGCGCGCCTCGATCCCCAGCACAACGTCGGGCTTCAACGGGCGAACCTGTTCGGTCAAGGCATCAATGGTTTGCCTGAAGCCGGTTTTGTCTTTAAGCAGCGTCGTGATGTCATAAAAGAGGATGCCCTTCTTTGGAAAATCAGGAACCTCGCGAATCATTTTCTTCAATTCGTTCATCGTCAACCTCGAATAAGAAAGGATGAATAGGTCCCGGACACCGGCACATCCTTTTCGATAATTTCGCTAACCTGCGACATGCGAGGACCTCGCTCGAGCTCCAGCCGGAAGAGGCCGAGAGTGACGTCGTCGGCCTCTGCGTGAACTTCGACGTCACCCGAAGGCAGGTTCCGGACGAAGCCCCTCACGCCAAGGCGCTCGGCAACTCCCTTTGTGAAATAACGGTAACCGACTCCCTGTACGCCGCCGCGAACCACATAACGCTTCGCTCGCATCGCGCTTGGATTGTAACCGTTTATCCGGCGATTTGAAGCATCCGGTTCAAGGCGAGACGGGCATCGGCAGCGACGTCTGAGTCGACTTTGATCTGATTGACAACGCGGCCCTCGGCAAGATTCTCGAGAGCCCACAACAGATGCTGCGGGTCAATGCGGAACATGGTGGAGCAGAGGCATCCGCAATCATCGAGAGGAATGACAAAGCGGTCCGGGTTTTCTTTCATCAGGCGGTTGACGAGGTGGATTTCCGTGCCGACAGCCCATTTCGTTCCGGCGGGCGACTGAGCCAGACATTTAATAATGTGTTCCGTCGAGCCGGCGTCGTCCGAAAGCTGAACGACTTCAAATCGGCACTCGGGGTGCGAAATCACACGGATCCCCGGAAACCGCGAACGGACTTGCGCCACGTGCTGCGGTAAAAACCGCTGGTGAACCGAGCAGTGCCCCTTCCAGAGAACGACGCGGCTGCTATTCAGTACTTCCGCCGTGTTGCCGCCGAGTTCTTCGTACGGATCCCAAACCGGCATCTCTTCGAGATGAAGGCCGAGCGCGTGGCCCGTATTGCGGCCAAGGTGCTGGTCCGGCAGGAAAAGAATGCGATCACCACGCTCGAGCGCCCAACGCATGACAGCAGGAGCGTTCGACGACGTGCACACGGCGCCGCCATGCCGCCCGCAGAAGGCTTTGATACTGGCCGTCGAATTCATGTAAGTGATCGGAATAACCCTGCCGCTTGTGACGCGCGAGAGGTCGTCCCAGCAGGTCTCGACCTGATCGAGCGCCGCCATGTCCGCCATCGAGCAGCCGGCACTCAAATCCGGCAGCACTACCTTTTGATATTCTGCGCTGAGGATATCGGCGCTTTCCGCCATGAAATGAACGCCGCAGAACACGATGTACTCGGCGTCTTTGCGGCTAGAGGCCCATTCGGCCAGCTTGAACGAGTCTCCCCGAAGGTCGGCGAATTTAATCACCTCATCCCGTTGATAATGATGGCCAAGAATCACCAGCCGGCGCCCGAGCTTCTCGCGTGCCGCACGGATTCGATCGTCAACTTCAGTGTCATTCAGCTGCGCCAGGCGCTCTGGTAGAATCGTCTGCAACATATTGGATCGATTATCGTAACACAGGCGCTAAAGTTCCGGGCGCCAACCTCCGATACCCAACTACGAGTTGCAATATATGAGCGCGGTTCTCGATTACAAGCGAAAAGTCTATGCAATAAGAGACTTACCGACCCTGCCGATCATCGCCCAGAAGGTGTTGATGCTGGCGGATGAGGATGAATCGAGTGCCGAACGGCTGACCGCGATGATTTCCAGCGACCAGGCGCTTTCGGTCAAGGTCCTGGGCCTGGCAAACTCGGCCTATTACGGTTACCGTTCCAAAATCGGAACGATCCGCCAGGCCGTCGTCATCATCGGCACGAACATGCTGAAGCAACTGTCGCTCAGCGTGCTCGTGTGCGGAACCATCGGCCGCCGTGGGAGGGATCGCACCGAGTTCTGGCGGCATTCGTTCGCCACGGCAACCGCCTCGGCTCTCATCGCGAAGCGCACCGGGATCTCCGACGGTGATATGTCCTTCATGGCTGGCCTGCTGCACGACGTCGGCAAAACGGTGATCGACACCTATTTCCCCGATGAACACGGGATGCAGCACACCGAAGTCGGCGCATGGATGGCCGAACGGTGGCAACTGCCTCAACCATTGATCAACGCCATTTCGTTCCACCATTCGCTGGAGATGGTACATCTGGCGCAACCGGTTGTCGCATGCGTTCATGCGGCGGATTTATGCGCCAAACTCGCGCTCACCGGCCAGCCTCTTGTAATTACCGGTGACGTTCTGGATGCCCTGAACTTGACCGATAACTCATTTTTCGAAGTGGTCGAAGAGCTCCGCGAGCGAAAAGATCAAATGAATAAGTTGCTGGTGTAAAACGATGTCCAACGATAACGATCGCCGTATTGCGTCTCTGACCGCCGCCCTCGAGCAGGCCAACAGTACGCTGCGCGGAAAAATGGACGAACTGTCGCTGGTCCGGCGAGTCGGCGACGCGATCAGCCACCATACTTCCATCTGGAGCCTGTCCTCTGAGCTTGTGGATGCGATTGCCGAAACCATCAACTGCAAGTACGCGGTAATTTATTCCGAGCCGGCCTCGAACACAGCAACCTTCGAACTGCAAGCCGTATCGAGCATCTTTTCCGGTCCGGAAAACTTTCCGCCTGCACTCCGGCAAAGCCGGCTTGTCCGGTATCTCGAACAGCGCGGAAGCCCCGTTCAGATTACGGACCTCAACGACGATCCGGTCTGGTCCGAAGCGTGGCCGCTGCCGCCGGGTCTCGCCTCCTGGCTTTGCGTCCCGCTGTTGACGCGGAGCCGCCTCCGGGGAATGCTTTGCCTTGCGGACGATGCCCCGTGCGCCTTCGACGAGCGGACACTCCGTACGCTGATGATCGTTGTCCCGCAAATCTCGAGCGCGTTTTCAAATATCGGTTTATACAGTCATCTCCGCCAGTCGGAGGCGAAGTACCGCATGCTCGTCAGCGGCATGCAGGATATCGTCTATATCTGCGATCGGCAGTGGCAGATCATCGAAGCGAATCCCGCGGCCGATCCCGTTTTTGGCGGCCCGATCGTGGGAAGGACGCTGACGGAGCTCTTTGCTTCGCCGAACACGGCCAGCCAGTTCGTGGAAACGGTGCGGACATCGCGCGCTGTCCAGAACTTCGAAACCGAGCTGCTGAATACACAGCACGAGCGGATCGTTGCGCTGCTGAGCTGCGTGACCGACGGAGACCACTATTCCGGCATTATCAAGGACATGACCGAGCGGACGCGCCTGATGGAGCAGGTCACCCACTCCCAGAAAATGGAATCGGTCGGCATTCTTGCCAGCGGCGTCGCGCACGACTTCAACAACATCCTCGGGATCATTCTCCCGAATGCCGAGATGATCAAGATGAAGATCAATCCGGATTCCAGCGCGGCCGGCTATGCGGACGTCATCATCAACGCTTCGCGCCACGCCGGCCAGCTGACGAGACAGCTGCTCTCGCTCTCACGCAAAGATCCGGTTTCGCTTCGGGTCATCAATCTCAATGATGCGATACGGACCACGGGGAAACTCCTGGGCGAAACAATCGACCGCAAAATACGGCTCGAATACGATCTCACCGGCGAATGCACGAACATCAAAGCGGATGAAACGCAGATCCAGCAGGTGCTCTTGAACCTGGCCATAAACGCGCGCGACGCAATGCCCGACGGCGGCGTCCTCAAATACTCCACACGCTGTGAAGGCACCGACGTCGTCGTCCGCGTCGCGGATACAGGAACCGGCATCGAACGTGAAATGCTCTCGAAGATTTTCGATCCTTTCTTCACCACGAAGGACAAATCGAAAGGCACCGGCCTCGGATTGAGCGTCGTTTACGGTATTGTGAAGCAAACCGGGGGATCCATCGACGTCCGCAGCGAAGTCGGAACGGGAACTGAATTCATCATCCGATTCCCATCATCGAGCGAAGTGAGACGGCGGGCGGCCCGGAAGGCGATCCGGCCGGCCGGCGGATCCGAAAAGATTCTGGTCGCCGACGACGAACCGGAGCTTCTGCGGCTGCTCGAAAGCAACCTGACCGAACTCGGCTATTCGGTGATTTGCGCGCGAAACGGCATCGAAGCCATGGAGTACCTGCAAGACGACGTCCGCCTCGTCATCCTCGACATGATCATGCCCGAAATGGACAGAGTTGCCACCCTCCGGCGCATCCGCGAAAAGACGCCGGACGTGAAAGTCCTCGTCGCCAGCGGCCATACCTCGCCCGAAAAAAACCCGCTGCTCGACGACCTCGGCATCGACGGATTCGTGCAAAAGCCGTTTGAACTCGCGAGATTGGCCGGCGCCGTCCGGGACGTGCTTGACGGGGTTGCGGTATAACACTTAGGATTCCAGTGCGGCAGAGAAGGGGGACAGGGAACTATTGGATCATTGCATCATTGGAAGTTTCTTTATTTCTTCAAGTTGAAGCAATTAAGAAACTTCCAATGATGCAATGATCCAATAGTCCCCCTCTCCCTCTTCTCCCGCCCTACTGGAGTAATTAATGGCCGATAAGCCGGATACGAAAGAAGCCAAGTGGCCTTCATACACCATGGTCGATCCGCGCATGCGGAAGATCTACTTTCAGTTTTATCAAGAGACCTACAGGAGTTCCGCTCTCGATCGAAAAACCAAGGAATTGGTCGCGATCGCCGCCTCTCTTGCCACGCATTGCAAAGGCTGTCTTGAAGGACATATCAAGAAGGCGCTGAAATTCGGCGCCACCAAAGAAGAACTCAGCGAAACGATCGCCATCACCATGGGCGTGAGCGCTGCTTCCATCGTGGATCTCACCGACATTGCCGCCGAAAGCCTGCGGATCCGGCATTTCGACGGCACCGCCGCGCCACAGGAACCTCGAGAAGTTTCTCCGGAGGAATGACACCCATGATTCGCACTCTGGCCCTGATGCTCCTTCTCAGTCCCGGGCTTTTTGCTCAACAGGTTGAGTATAAGAGCTACACGAGCAAAGTACTTTCGCGTGACCTGAAATACGGAGTGTATCTGCCTCCGTCCTACGCAACATCGCCCGGTAAAAAGTATCCGGTGCTCTATTTCCTTCACGGGCTGTTCGAAGACGAGACGCGCTGGAGCACCCGCGGCGGCACAGATCAGATTATGAATCGCATGATCGCCGAGGGAAAGATCGGCGAATTTATCGTCGCTATTCCCTACGGTGGAACGAGCTTTTATACGAATACGCGGGACGGCAGCGAAAAATGGGAGGACGCCTTCGTCACCGAGTTCATTCCGCTGATCGAATCGACATACCGCGTCAACGCTACGCGCATGACGCGCGGCATCAGCGGCACCTCGATGGGCGGATACGGCGCCTTGAAGATTGCAATGAAGCACCCGGACATGTTCGGATCGGCGAGCGCCCACAGCGCCGTCCTGCTCGAAGACCTGTCGGCGGCGAAAGTATCCGCCGGCCGTCTGGCACGCTTTCAATCATTGTTCAACAAGATCTACGGCATCGATAAGGATCTGACGTACTGGGAAGCCAACAATCCCATGACGCTGGCAAAGGACACGAAGAAACTGAACGGCTTAAGGCTGTACTTCGATTGCGGCACCGAAGACGACTACGGCTTCGACCTCGGCGCGAAACAACTCGACGAAATGCTGACAAAGGCGGGCTATCCCCACGAGGCGCATCTCTATCCCGGCCACCACGGCTGGGATTACGCGATGCTGCACACCAACGAGTCGATTCTCTTCCATTGGAAGGTATTCAGCGGAAAATAAGAAAATAGGGGGCATGGAGTTTCGGTTCGAGACGATCGAATAC